>CABSBA010000122.1 GCA_902475825.1 uncultured Collinsella sp.
ATTCAGCTTGCAATCATTCTTATTCATACATTCTCACCAGTTGAGTATGGATATAGATTGTTTTCAAAACGAGTCAGGCAGTTAGTTGCATGCTTGACAGCGTAAGAAGTAGGTAAAGATACCGTTCGCACAATACGTCCGTGCCGCAAGTCGACTAAATTGAGACAATAGTGAATAGTGTTAGGCTACCGTCCCCTGCGGGGACTGAACGGACAGATGCATATGCCGAGCAAAATCGAAAAGAAGCAAAAGGCCGCTAAGCTGCGCAAGCCGCCGCGCGACTTCTCGTACACGCAAAATCGAGAGCTCAGCTGGCTGCGCTTTGACAACCGCGTGCTCGACGAGGCTTTTGATGAGTCCGTGCCGCTGTTCGAGCGCCTTAAGTTCGTCTCGATCTTCGAGTCCAACCTCGATGAGTTCCTTATGGTGCGCGTGGGTGGCCTGTCCGACCTTGCCGAGCTCAAAAAGCAGCCTGTCGACAACAAGAGCAATATGACCGCCTCCGAACAGGTCGATGCTGTCATGGCCGAAATGCCCGAGCTCCTTACCCGTTGGGAGTCCATCTTTAAGAACATCGAGGGCAAGCTCGACACCTTGGGCGTTCACCGCGCGCGTGTCGATTCGCTTACGCCCGAGGAGCGCACCTTTGTAACCCGCTACTTCCAGGCCTACGTGTCGCCGGTCATCTCACCGCTGGTGATCGACCCGCGCCACCCCTTCCCCAACCTGCGCAACGGCGCACTCTACCTGGCCTGCGGCCTGGACGGCGTCACCGACGAGGAAAGCCTGCTGGGCCTGATCGAGATTCCCGCTTCGATGAACCGCGTGGTCGAGATCCCCTCGCCCACCGGCACCTACTCCTACATTCTGCTCGAGGACGTCATCCTCGCCTGCCTGGATAGCTGCTTTGGCTCCTATAAGCCGCTCGACCGCGCGCTCATCCGCGTCACCCGCAACGCCGACATCGATCCGGACGGCGAGGGCGTCGAGGAGGAAGAGGACTACCGCCAGCATATGAAGCGCATCCTCAAGAAACGCTTGCGCCTGCAGCCGGTAGTGCTCGCCGTCTCGGGTTCACTCGAGAAGCAGACGCTCAAGACTATCCGCAAGGCGCTCGAGCTCCCGCGTCGCTCGGTCTTTACCTGCGATATCCCGCTCAACCTGGGCTATGTCTTCGGCATTGAGGGCAAGATTCCCGAGCACCTGCGCAACGAGCTGCTCTTTACGCCGTTTAAGCCGCAGCCCAACCCCACCATCGATATGACCCGCTCCATCCGCGAGCAGGTACTTCAGCACGACAAGCTGCTCTTTTATCCCTATGAGGCCATGAACCCCTTCCTGGATCTGGTGCACGAGGCCGCCTACGACCCCGAGTGCATCTCACTGCGCATCACGCTCTACCGCGTGGCCAAGCAGAGCCGCCTGTGCGAGTCGCTCATCGATGCTGCCGAGAACGGCAAAGAAGTCACGGTGCTCATGGAGCTCCGCGCCCGCTTCGACGAGCAGAACAACATCGAGTGGGCCGAGCGTCTGGAAGAGGCAGGCTGCACCGTCATCTACGGCTCCGAAGGCTTTAAGTGCCACTCCAAGATCTGCCAGCTCACCTATCGCGAGGGCATGGCGCTTACACGCCTGACACTGTTGGGCACCGGCAACTTTAACGAGAAGACGGCCAAACTCTACAGCGACTTTATGCTCATGACCGCCCATCCCGGCATCGGCGAGGACGCCAACTTGTTCTTCCGCAACCTGTCGCTGGGCAACCTTCGCGGCGATTACCGCTTCCTGGGCGTGGCGCCCGTGGGCCTCAAGCCGCTCATCATGCGCGGCCTGGATCGCGAGATCCAGCGCGCCCTCGTTGGCGAGCCCGCCCGTGTGTTCTTTAAGCTCAACTCGCTCACCGACCGCGAGGTCATCGACAAGATCGCCGAGGCATCGTGCGCAGGAGTCCGCGTGGACATGATCATCCGCGGCATCTCGTGCCTCAAGCCGGGCGTTCCGGGCAAGACCGAGAACGTGCATGTCCGTTCTATCGTCGGACGCTTTTTGGAGCATGCGCGCGTTTACGCCTTTGGCGTGGACTCGGACATGATCTATCTGAGCTCGGCCGACATGATGACGCGCAACACCGAGCACCGCGTGGAGATCGCCTTCCCCGTGCTCGACCCCACCTGCCGCGCCCTGGTGCACGAGTACATGGGCATGCAGCTGCGCGACAACGTGAAGGCCCGCAGCCTCACGAGCGACGGCACCTGGGTCCCCGTGGAGCGCGCAGAGGGTGAGAAACCCTTCAACTCGCAGGAAGCCCTGCTGGAGCGTGCCTATCGCAACGCCGAGGCCGCCGCGCAGCAGCACGCGCGTGAGAAGGAACGTGTGGCCGAAGAGGCTATTCAGGCCGAGGTTGAACATGGGGCAGTTGCCAAACCGGAAACGGTTGCCGCTCCCCCGGTGAATGAACCCGTGGCTGCCGCAGAGCCCGCCGCGGAGAAAGCGCCCGAGGTTCAGAAGGTCCAGGCGACCGTCATTGAGCCCGAGCCTGAACCTGTACCTCAGCCCGAGCCGCAGGTCACCAAGCCCGCACCCGAGACGAGCGCCCGTCGCGATAAGCCCGCCGGCAAGACCAGGGCCATCGAGCGCCATCGCCCCGGTCGCGTGCGCATGGGCCTGGGCCTGATCGGCCTGGGTCTTAAGACGCTCATTACCGGCAAGACGAAATAGACGTTTGTAGAAGCGCCCCGTATTTGAGGAAAGCCTCAGATGCGGGGCGCTTTTCCCTGCTACCATGGTTGCAGACAACACCCCAAATGACAGGCAGGGATATGAAGCTCACTATAGAATCGATGACCTACGGCACCGACGGACTGGCGCACGCCGACAACGGCAAGGCCGTCTTTGTGCAGGGCGCCGTGGCAGGCGACACCGTCGAGACCGAAATCGTGCAGGACGGCAAGTCGTTTATGCGCGCCCGCACGACCGAGATTCTGGAGCCGAGCTCCGATCGCATTCAGCCCCCCTGCCCCTTCGTTGGCATCTGCGGCGGCTGCTCGTGGGGCAATCTCTCACGCACGACACAGCTCGCCGCCAAGGAGCAAAACCTGCGTTCCACGCTCGAGCGCATCGGCAAGTTCGCTCCTGAGCAGGTCGATGAGCTGGTGCAGCCCATCCGCCATACCAAGGACGACTGGGGCTACCGCAATAAAATCGAGCTCGAACCGACCGTCGTCAACGGTCGCGTGCGCCTTGGCATGCACGGCGTCGATCCCAGCAAAATCGTGACCGTCGATTCATGCCCGCTGTTCGACAAGCGCTTCCCGAAGGCGCTCAAATCGGTCGTCGGTGCACTCAACTATCTAAGCGGCAGCCATGACTTGGGGCTCGAACGCGTGGGCATTCGCGCTTCGCGCCGCACCAAGGCACTCGAGGTCGCACTCTGGACGCCCACAGGCTCTTTTCCGCGCTCGCAGGTCTCCCGCGTGCTGGCGGACGCCGCTCATCCCACGAGCATCGTGCGTGTGATGAGCAAGGGCGAAAAGAAAGCCCGCCGCGTCTCTAAGGTGGAGATGCTCGCCGGCGGGGGCTCGTGGACCGAGAACATCGCCGAGGGCCAGATGCGCTTATCTGCCCCGTCGTTTTTCCAGGTCAACACCAAGGGTGCCGAGATTTTGATTGAGCTCGTTATGGACGCCCTCGACCCGCAGGAAGACGAACTGGCCGTGGACCTGTACTGCGGTGCCGGCACCTTTACCTTGCCGCTCGCTCGCCGCTGCGATTTTGTCGCCGCCGTCGAAGCCTATGGCCCGGCCGTGCGCGACCTGCGCCGTAACCTGGAGATCAACAAGCTCGATAACGTCGACGTTATCGGCGGCGACGCGGTGCGCGAGTTCCCCGATCAGGACGCCGACGTCTTGGTGGTCGACCCGCCGCGTGCGGGCCTCGCCCCCGAGGCGATCGACCTCATCGCGAGCACGAGCGCCCGTGATGTCGCCTACGTGAGCTGCGACCCTGCCACCCTGGCACGCGACCTCAAGCGCTTTGTCGAGGAGGGCACCTTCTCCCCCGTCAAGATCACACCGGTCGACCTGTTCCCGCAAACCTTCCACTGCGAAACGGTCGTCCACCTTAGGCGCAACTAGACTGTTTGCCCAAGGCCACGCCCGATGATTTTTCTGGGACGGGGATTAAAGAATCATTTTGGTCCCCGCGATTATTTAATCCCCGTCCCTTTTTAAACATTGGGAAATCGAGCGTGGCAAGCGCATGTCTTCGGGGTATAAGACGGCTAATTGTATGCCGCCTTACGAAAGGAACCCTCATGCCCAGCGTTGCCGTTCTCGCCGCCGATGGCTTTGAAACGATTGAATGCCTGACCATGGTCGACGTCATGCGTCGCGGCGGCGTGCGCGCCACGCTCGTCTCGATCATGCCCACGCGCGAGGTCGTGAGCTCGCTGCAGATTCCCGTAACCTGCGATGCGCTCTTTGACGAAATCAACTTTGACGAGTACGACTGCGTCGTGCTGCCCGGCGGCCTGCCCGGAGCCACCAACCTGCGCGCCGACCAGCGCGTCTGCGACGTAGTCTGCGAGTTCGCCGCGACCAAGCACGTTGCCGCCATCTGCGCCGCCCCGTTTATCCTGGGCGAGCTTGGCCTGCTCGAGGGACGCCGCGCCACGTGCTTCCCCGGCTTTGAGAAGAGCTTCCCCGAGGGAGCTTATACCGGCGAGAAGGTCACGCAAGACGGCAATATCATCACTGCCAGCGGCATGGCACAGTCACTCCCCTTTGCCTTGGAGCTGCTGCGCACGCTCGCCGGCGACAAGGCCGTCGAGAAGGTCGCCGAGGGCATCCAACTATGATTTTGGCTTCGCAATCGCCGCGCCGCATAGAGCTGATGCGCGAGGCGGGCTACAACATTCGCGTGATTCCCGCGGATATCGACGAAACGCCCTTTGATGGCGAAGCTCCGCTTACGCTCGTCGAGCGCTTGGCGCGTGCCAAAGCCGCTGCCGTCGCCGCCGAGCATGCCGAACCCAATGAGCTGACCGTCGCGGCCGATACCATCGTCACCTTCGATGGCAAGATTTTGGGTAAGCCGGCAAACGAGGACGAGGCGCGCACCATGCTCCGCGAGCTTTCGGGCCGCACGCACCAGGTGGCGACCGGCGTCTGCATCGTTAAAGCCGGCGACGCTACAGCTCCGCATGCCGCCGAGAGCCTGTCGTTTGTCGATGTGACCGACGTGACGTTCTATGAGCTTACCCAGGAGCAGATCGAGCGCTATGTCGCCTCCGGCGAGCCCATGGACAAGGCCGGAGCCTACGGCATCCAGGGCACAGGC
>CABSBA010000123.1 GCA_902475825.1 uncultured Collinsella sp.
GGTTGGGGCGGTTTAGGCCTGTTTGCGGCACTTCCATTGTTTGCGACACCAGCGCATGAGCGCCTTTACGATGGGAATCGTGATGAGGATGATCCATGCAGGATGGGGCTGTCCCAAACAGAGCCACATGTAGAGGAACCAAGCGATGGCGGCTGCTGGATAGACGCATTCAGTGAGCTTTGACAAATGGCGTCGATCGATAAAGTCACCAATCGCGTAGTAGACGGGAACCAAAAAGACGAGGAAAAGCCCCATGCCCCATGTGCCGTAGACAATGCCGAGCACCAGATAGGCGAGAGTGACAAGTGCGGGGAAGGGGAATTTGTTCCATGCACGTCCGACCTTGGTGTGGAAATGCTTGCCATGATGGTCGAGCTTGTCGTGTGCTTCCTTCCAGCTGGAAAACGTCTCGCCGTCGATGGTGACGGTGCCGTCGTCATTGGTACGCACGCTATGTCCATCGTCCTCAAGCGTATCGATATGCACACCGCTCGGCCCCACATGCACCTCTTCGCCCTTGCGCTCGTTGGTCACATGGATGCCGCTCCAACCCAACATGGACTTCCTCGCCTTTATTGGGATCAATGACGTGGATACCGCGCGCGAGGGAAATATCGACAAGTGGTTTGTCACCGCAATCGGCGTGCTCGGCAGAATCCTCAGCCTCGTCAGCCACATCCGCCGTCTCGGTGTCGGCGCTACCGTCCTCCGGGTCGTCGGCATCGTTGGTCGCCTCCCCATATAGCAGCTTGTCCAACGACACACCATACAGCGCGGCAAGCGCAATGAGGTTATCGGTATCGGGTGAGGACTCGCTGCGCTCCCATTTACTAACAGCCTGGCGGCTTACGCCCAGCTGGGCAGCAAGCGCCTCCTGAGAAAGCCCGGCAGCTTTACGGCGATCGACGAGGCGCTGTGCCATCGCAAGATCCATGGTGGTTCCTTTCGTTTGATGGTCGAATCGAATGAGCCGAGTATGCCGAGAACAACCGGTAGCGACCACCATTTCTAGTTAGAATCTGCCCCAACCCTACCGCAACTACCGGTAGCAACCCCTAACGACCAGCCATTTTAGGACAAATGTCAATGCAAGTAGCAGCCAAGAGCTCCCACTCAGTAAATTGCGGTGGAATAGTTCCTAAATTCAGCCATTTGCGGGCTAAGCAGGAACTATTTCACCGCAACTGAATTTCAGGTCAGGCATCCGCAGCAAGAAGACGAATAGCCTCGGCCTCCCTAGTTACCGCAGGAGGCCCCAGGGCTTACCTCCCAAATCTTTCCGCAGGACGGAAGGACCCCACCGCGCGAAGCGCACGGCGGGGTCCTGACATGTCCGAGGACGATTTGGGAGGTAAGCCCTGGGGCCTCCGATGGGGGCGGTTCCAGCCGAGGCTATTCGTCGCCGAAGCTGATGCCCAGCGCCTTGGCCTCGCGCACCAGATCGCTCTGGGGGTCGACAAACTTGAGCTTGCCGGCGACATCCTCGAGCGGCATGTGGCACATCTTGCCGTCACGCAGGGCGATCATGTAGCCAAACTCGCCGCGTAGGCAGCCAAGCGCGGCCTCGACGCCGCACTGGGTCGCAAAGATGCGGTCCTGAGCGTCGGGCTGGCCGCCGCGCTGCGTGTGACCGGGGATGGCGACGCGGGTCTCGCGACCGGTCTTGGCCTCGATCTCCTTGGCGATGTCGTACACGATTGACGGGCTCGTGCGCTCGGCGAGCTTCTTCTTGTACTCCTTCTTGGACAGCGCCGCGTCCTCCTTGGAGATAGCGCCCTCGGCGACGGCCACGATGGTAAAGCGGCTGCCGGTCTCCATGCGATGCTCGATGGTCTTGATGACGTTATCCATGTCGTAGGGGATCTCGGGAATCAAGATGACATCTGCGCCGCCCGCGACGCCGGCATACAGCGGGATCCAGCCAACCTTGTGGCCCATGATCTCGATAACGAACACGCGCCCGTGACTCGACGCGGTGGTGTGGATGTCGTCGATGCACTTGGTAGCGACGTCGATGGCGCTCGTAAAGCCAAACGTCAACTCGGTGCCCCAGGTGTCGTTATCGATGGTCTTGGGCAGGGCGATAACGTTGAGGCCCTCTTCGCGCAGGCGGTTGGCGGTCTTGGTGGAGCC
Source organism: uncultured Collinsella sp. (assembly GCA_902475825.1). GTDB lineage: Bacteria > Actinomycetota > Coriobacteriia > Coriobacteriales > Coriobacteriaceae > Collinsella. The sequence goes on from CABSBA010000123.1 coordinate 2,134, forward strand.
GTTGCCGCCCAGCATAAACAGGCAGTCGAGCTGCAACTTGTGATAGGTGTGGACCATTGCGGGCACCTTCTCGACGCCATCGGCCTCGGGAACATCCAGGCGCTTGAACGGCGTACGGCTCGTGCCCAGGATGGTGCCGCCGCGGGTGAGGATGCCGCTAAAATCGGCGGGCGTCATGACGCGGAATCTGCTGTAGATAAGGCCCTGGTAGCCGTCCTCAAAACCATAGATCTCGATAGGTTCTTCGCTATTGGTCATAAGCGTTTTGACGATGCCGCGCATGGTGGCGTTGAGTGCCTGGCAGTCGCCGCCACTGGTAAGAAGACCGATCCTAAGCATGATGAATCCTTCCGGGCAAGTTATAACATGCGCATAAGTTTACCCCCGCACACTGTTGATACGGGGGTAAAACGTGTTAGCTCAAGCGTATGGAAATGTAAACAACGTCAGGCGATCGTAAGGCCGACGGGCCTGGCTCCTTACAGTGCGAAGGCGTCGACGTCGCCCCAGTGGCGGCGCAGCGTAATAGCGGCGGCGGGTTCGGTATTGTCAAAGACGACCGACCATTGCGTATTGCTGGTGATATCTTCCGGATTGGGTTCTTGCGCTGCGGCGCGCAGGGCTTCCCAGACAATTGTTTCGTCCTGGGCACCGACATGGGCGTCAAGGACATCGGCGATTGCGACGGCGCGCTCTTTACCATGGCCCAGCTCGCCATTCTTTTGGTTGGGCAGCACTTCGTCGTCATAGCAGGCGTAGAAGTTCGTAACCTGGCGTACAGGAGTCGCTTTGAAAGCGCGGTCCGGATCGCGCGGATCCCACTCTACTACGCGCGCGTCACCGGCGGCGTCGTTGATAAAGAAGTGGTAATCGCGTCCTGCCATGGCGTGCATGTCGTAGGCGGAAAGCAGGTCGACAGCTTCTTGCGTGGTGGCGGCGCGGTCGAGCACCAGACGGATGGCGAGCGAGGTGTTGATGACGGGCCGTTGCGTGTCCTGGTCACAGGGCTTGGAATCCAGGGTGAGTACGGCAATGGACACGCCGCATTCGTTAACACCGTCGAGCTGGGCAAACGGGCCCATCAACGCCGCGGCGCGTCCGGCGACGGAGTCAAGCGGAGTGTTATCGCCCAGGTTGTTAAGGGCGGCAAGCCCGATGGAAGCATAGCCGCCGCGTGGGTGATTGCGCACCAGCAGCGCCGAGGTGTCGTCCTTAAAGTCGTAATTGCGACCGGTGCGCACGCGGCCTTCGGCATCTACGGCGACAAAAGCGCTGCAGGCAAACTGGGGTGCCTGGACATGTGCCGGCACACCGGGCAGCACCTGCGCCACCACGGCATCGATGTAGGCCTGGTCGTCGCGCACGCCAGCGGCGATGATGCGATCGAGATCGTAGTCGTAGGCGATGTCGATTGCGTACAGGTCATAGCCATCCGCGTAGCCGGTCAAGCGTTTGAGTGACGCGGCGGACTTGAGTTGCTTGTGATAAACGATACCGGTGGCAGCGGCAAGGCCGACGGCGACTCCCGCGACACCGCAGGTGATGGCAATGTTACGTGGCTTCATGACGACTCCTCTCGTCCTGTTAGCGCAATTGTCGCAAAAGGAGCGCGGGCATGATGGCTCAACTTGGTGAGTGGCGCGGAATTAAGCACGGAATGAAGAGTGCGGCGCTGGCGTGGCGGGGTATGCTGGAGGGGACCATCAACCCAGCGAAAGGGGAGAGCATGACGGATCAGGAAACGCCCGAGCGCGCGCATGTGACGGCCGATGATATCGAGGTCGCCAACGACCTTATCGACTTTATCGAGGCATGCCCCAGCATGTTCCATACGGCGGCGACCATTATGGCCGAGCTCGACGAGGCGGGCTTTACCTACCTGCCCGAGAATGCGGCGTGGGACATCGAACCGGGCGGGCGTTATTACACGCAGCGCAACACCTCGAGCGTTGTTGCCTTTAAGGTGGGCGAGGACCTGGCCGCGACGTGGGGCGAGGACGGCGTTGCCGGTGACTATCATTTTCAGCTCACGGCGTCGCACAGCGATTCGCCGACGTTTAAGGTCAAGGCCGTGCCCGAACTCGATGACGCGGGCGAGACGCTGCGTCTGAATACCGAGGCCTACGGCGGCATGATCGACTATACCTGGTTCGATCGCCCGCTGGCGCTTGCGGGCCGCGTGCTGGTACGCGAAGACGACCGTATCGAGAGCCGCCTGCTTGCTACCGAGCGCGAGGTCGCTATCATTCCGAGCCTTGCCATCCATATGAACCGCGGCGTTAACGAGGGCTTTGCGCCCAACCGCGCCGTCGACCTGTGCCCGCTCATCAGCGCCGGCGAGCTTAAACAGGGCGACTTTGATGCTCTGATTGCCGACGAGCTGGACGTTGAGCCCGAGCAGATTCTGGGTCGCGACCTGTTCCTGGTCAATCGTCAGGATGCGCGCATTTGGGGCTGGGCCGACGAGTTTATCTCGACGCCCAAGCTCGATGACCTGGCCTGCGCCTATACCTCGCTACAGGCATTTTTGGGCGCCGAGAACGCGCGCGACGTCTCGGTCTTCTGCTGCTTTGATAACGAGGAGGTTGGCTCCGAGACCAAGCAGGGCGCCATGTCGACGTTCTTGGCCGACGCGCTGCGCCGCATCAACGGATCGCTGGGCTTTGACGACGAGTCGTACCATCGCGCACTTGCCGCCTCGATGCTTGTGAGCTGCGACAACGCGCATGCCGTGCACCCCAACCACGCCGAGAAGTGCGATGCGCGCAACCAGGTGGTGCTCAACGGCGGCATCGTTATCAAGGAAGCTGCCAACCAGCACTACTGCACCGATGCCTTTAGCCGCGCGGTGTTCCAGGCTATTTGCGATGACGCCGACGTGCCAACGCAGGCCTTCGCCAACAAGAGCGATATGGCCGGCGGCTCCACCCTCGGCAATCTGTCCAATATGCAGGCGAGCATGCACGCCGTGGACGTGGGCCTGCCGCAGCTGGCCATGCACTCGAGCTACGAGACCGGCGGCGTGCGCGACGTGATGTACGCCATCCGCGCCCTCACCGCCTTCTACGAGCACGACCTAACCATCAACGGCGCCGAAAGCGTGGAGCTCTAAAACCTACCAAAAAGGGACAGGTTTATTTTGGCAGGTTTTATCTGGGCAAACGCGATATGGG
>CABSBA010000124.1 GCA_902475825.1 uncultured Collinsella sp.
GCGAGCTCGAGGAGACTCATGACGCTCGCACCGACCAGTTGATTCGCGAGGAGCTCGAGGATCTTTCGAGTGCCATGTTGTTTGAGCCGGTGGTCAAAAACGGTGAGTACCTTGGTGAGCGCGACCATGTGCCCGGGTATTGGACGGATCGTCGCGATTTGGAGTCCGAGTCTTCAGGCACTTCGAGCGATGCCGACGAGGTGGAAAAGGATGAGCCGTTTGATTTAATTGGCTATCAGGGCTCTTCCTCGGGCGGTTCGGTGCTCGACATGTTTACTCCCATTTTAAGGAGTCGCGTGTTCTGGATCTTCATCGCGTTTTTGGTGTTTATCGGCCTGCTCGACATGTTCTACGACAGCTTTATCGTTCCTTCGGGCTTCGCTATTAGCCGCATCAATTTCCAGGGCTTGGTGCTGCTGGCGATTGTCGTTGCATGCATTGCCCTGAGGCGTCGCCGCTAACGACGGTATTGGCGCAACGGCCGATGTTGCGCAACAGAGTGTTGGGACAGCGCCGTATGCTCGGGTTGTCCTACTGGGAGAGCGAGGGCGAACAGCAGCCTACATTAACGGCCTCTTTTCCGCCGTCTCCGAGAGATTGAAAAATGTTGCGCAACGGAATGGCCGGCCCGTCCCATAGACTGACATGGCAAGAGGGAAAGGCAACTGCCATAGAAAGGATGGATGTAGCATGAAATGTCCTAAATGCGGCAGCGAAGTAAAGTCGGGAGCAAAGTTTTGCCCCCAGTGCGGCGCGAGCATGGACCAGGCATCGACGGGGCGTGAAGAAGCTGCCACCGTCAGCGAGCCTAACGCACCGGCAGGCGAACCGGCGACCGACGACACGGTCGAGCTGGGCACCGATACGGCCGCTCCGGAACCCGAAGCCGAGCCGAGTGCTCACGAGTCTGCTACCGAGCCCGCTGCTGATTCTGCCGCCGAGCCCGAGCCCGTGAAGCTCAGCAAAAAGGCCAAGATCATCTTGGCGGCAATAGCTGTCATCGTCATTGTTGGCGCAGGAGTTGCCTGTGTATTGAGCACGCAGCACCAGCAGCTTGTGGCAGCCGCGGAACCCCAGCTCGCTAAGGCACTGAGCAAAAAATACGACGGCGAAGATACGCTCTTTGCCAAGAATGACTATGTCGAGCCGTCCGAATACGAAAGCAGCCTCGACGAGGTCTCGAGCATTAGCGTGTCCAATGGCAAGGCAACTGGATCTGTCCAGGCGACCTTTGACAACGAGAGCTTTGAGTCAAAGGCCAAGCTTAACTTTACGGCTGACGCCGACGACTCCAACAAGCTGTCCCACATCAAGTTCAGCGTCGAATCGCAGACGACCACCCCTATCGCCGGTATCGACTATGACGAGGAAAACGACCTCGAAAACTGCGATTCCGAGCTGACGGGCGATAACGAGTGCACGGTCAGCACGCCCTCCGATCCCGATACGCCTTGGTACGCTAACTCCAAGAGCAACGATATCTACTCGTACTCCTTCGACGGCAAAAAGTGGTCTTTTGACGACATGTCCACCGAAGACAGCGACACAGACGATTACTACAACTACGACGCCATCGTGGGCAGCTACCACTGCACCAGGGATGACAAATACGTCTGCGATGATCCGATTACCATTACCGACGTCGACTCGGGCGCGGGAAAGGTCTACGTCGATATTCACCTGCCGTTCTATAACGAAGTTACGGGAGAAGACGGCGAGCTCAACGTCACAGACTACGAGGCTTCGATCACGTGGCTGAGTGACGATGTTGTCGGCTTTAACGTTGGAACGAAGGATGACGATGGCAACTACATCTTTATGGTTGTCGTGTTCAACCCCAATGTCGACGGCGCGTTGAGCATCTATCGAGGGACCACAAAGGGCACGGATGTGACTGGCATCAAGGGTTACCTCAATTCCGAGACCGTCGCCGCTACCGATTCCTACATTGACCCTGCGGGCATCTTCCCGCTGGGCCGTTCCGTCGCACCGGGCGACGTTCCCTACCCGATGTTTGCCCACGACTAACGCTCTCGAACAGTAAACGGACATATAGCAACGCGCTCGGGCTTCCTTTTTGCAGCAAAGGAAGCCCGGGTGTTTTTGTTTAAATGGTCAGCATTTCGGCCAACAAACTGAATGTCTCGATCCGTAACGTGTAGACCCGGTTTTGCTCCGTAGATGTTACAGATCGAGACGTTTGCCTGGGTAGGTGTGGCTTGTCTTGATCTGTAACATCTACGGGTCGATTTGCTCGGTAACTGTTACAGATCGAGACGTTTGTGATCCGTGTCGACCGTTTGTCTCGACCTGTAACACCTAGACGAAGATTTGGCCTGTAGGTGTTACAGATCGAGATGTTAGCCAAGGGACTGACTGAATGTCTCGATCCGTAACGTGTAGACCCGGTTTTGCTCCGTAGATGTTACAGATCGAGACGTTTGCCTGGGTAGGTGTGGCTTGTCTTGATCTGTAACATCTACGGGTCGATTTGCTCGGTAACTGTTACAGATCGAGACGTTTGTGATCCGTGTCGACCGTTTGTCTCGACCTGTAACACCTAGACGAAGATTTGGCCTGTAGGTGTTACAGATCGAGATGTTAGCCAAGGGACTGACTGAATGTCTCGATCCGTAACGTGTAGACCCGGTTTTGCTCCGTAGATGTTACAGATCGAGACAATCGGCCCAGACCCGCTGCGTCCGCCTCGTCATCTGTGGTTTACGTGGGGGCATACGGAGTACGGGTATACTAACCGGCGGCGAATCTGCTCCATCGCTTAGGGCCGCTGCGTCTGGACGGCGCGTGATAGGGCTGCCAAAGCGATCGCCAGCGTGCTGAGCAACGTCCTCTCTGTGCGCACCCGTTTTTGTATGTATTAGCGCACTACCAAGCACGCCCGCGCGGCCGCATGCCGTGCCCATTGCGCGTGCAGATAAGGAACAACAACATATGCGTAATTCTGTATCCGACGTCACCGACGCCGAGATTCTTGACGAGACCCGCGAGGCTATGGCCCAGGCTGCCTTCGATGCCGCCGATGAGGCCAACGCCGCCCAGGCCGTCGAGTCCGCTACCGAGAGCCTGCCCGCCTTTGACGAGCTGGGCCTTTCCGACGAGATGCTCCGTGCTATCGAGAACCTGGGCTACACGGCGCCGACGCCCGTGCAGGCTGGCTCGATCCCCGTGGTGCTCGAGGGCCGTGACCTGCTTGCCGCCGCTCAGACCGGCACCGGCAAGACGGCCGCCTTCTTGCTGCCGACCATGAACAATCTGGAGCACATCGCTCCTCCCAAGCCCGTGCGCGAGCGCGGCGGCCGCAACCGCCGTCGCGGTGCCAAGAAGCCCGAGGGCAACGGTCGCGGCCCCGTGATGCTCGTCATCACTCCTACGCGCGAACTTGCCCAGCAAATCGACGAGGTCGCGAGCAAAATTGCCGACGTCACCGGCCATGTTGCCGTGACCGTCGTGGGCGGCGTGAGCTACAAGCCCCAGACCGCTGCCCTCAAGTACGGCTGCGACATCCTGGTCGCAACGCCGGGCCGTCTGGTCGATCTGATCGAGCAGGGTGCCTGCCACCTAAACGAGGTCAAGGTGCTGGTGCTCGACGAGGCCGACCGCATGCTCGACATGGGCTTTTTGCCCGCCGTCCGCCGCATCGTGCGCGAGACGCCGGCCGAGCGTCAGACGCTGCTGTTCTCGGCGACCCTCGACGAGGAGGCCGTGGGTGAGATCACCGACCTGGTGAGCGACCCGGCTCGCGTGGAGATCGCGCCTGCCACGTCGACCGCCGACACCGTCGATCAGTTTGTGTTCCCGGTGTCCATCGAGGCAAAGAACAACCTGCTGCCCGAGTTCCTCAAGAAGGAGGGCCCGGAGCGCACTATCGTCTTTATGCGCACCAAGCATCGTGCCGACAGCTGCTGCCGTCGTCTGGAGCGCAAGGGCATCAAGGCCGCCGCGATTCATGGCAACCGCAGCCAGGCTCAGCGCGAGCGCGCGCTTTCGGCCTTCCGCGACGGTACCGTCGACGTGTTGGTGGCAACCGACGTGCTCGCCCGCGGCATCGACATTAGCGACGTGCGCTACGTCGTGAACTTTGACGTGCCGGCCGAGCCGACCGACTACATCCACCGTATTGGCCGTACGGGCCGCGCCGGCGAGCTGGGCTGGGCCATCACGTTTGTGACCGAGCAGGACGTGGACGAGTTCTACGAGATCGAGAAGCTCATGGACAAGACCGCCGACATCTACGAGGCCGGCGACCTGCATGTGGGTCCCAACCCGCCTGCGGTTGACCCCGAGCGCGACCCTGCGGCCTTTAAGGTGAAGAAGAAGACTAAGCGCGGCAAGTCCAAGAGCAAGAAGAAGCTTGAGCAGGCACGTCGCGACGGCAAGCGCAACGGCGATGACTACGGCGATGTGGCCGGTCGTTCCAACCGTGGTCGCGACGAGCGTCGCGGCGATGGCGAGCGTCCGAGCCGTCCCAAGCGCGGCGGCAAGACCCGCGTGCGCGAGGGCGTTCAGGCTCGCGTGGACGAGGCCGTGGAGAGCGTGGCCCGCGAGGTGGCTGCCGAGGAGCGCGGCGGTGCCGGTGCCATTGAGCAGGCCCCGCGCGGTAACCGTGCCGAGCGTCGTGCCAAGCAGTTCCAGGGCGAGGCACATCGCCGTCGCCGCGAGGACGAGGGCCGTGGCTCGCGTGGCGGCAAGCGTGGTTCGGGCGATCGTCGTCGTTCCGGTCGCAATGACGAGCGCGGTGGCCGTGATGAGCGTCGCGGCGGCGAGGGTCGCGGCGAGCGTGGCGCCCGCAGCGGTGAGTCCCGTGGCGGCAAGCGCTTTGAAGAGCGCGGCGGCCGCGGCGTCGAGCGTCGCGAGGGTGCTCGCGGTAATGGCGGGCGCAGCGGCGCTGGGCGTTCTGGTGAGTCGCGCGATCGTCGCGATCCGCGTGCCAGCCGCGATCGTCGCGATGACTGGCGCAACTACGACGATACCCGCGAGGAGCGCCGTGGCGGCTACCGCGGCGGGCGTGGCGGCAACCAGGCCGGCTCCCGTGGCGGTCGTGCCGGCGGTCGCGATAACCGTGGCAGCTATGGTAACAATCGTGGTGGCAAGCGCGGCGGCAGCTCCCGTCGCCCCGGTGACGGCGGCGGCAGGCGCAAATAACATACGCGTCGTGCGGTAAGGCGAGATGAGTTTGGGCCCCGAGCAGACTATGCTCGGGGCCCTTTTTGTGGGCGCAGTTTGAGGTGGGCCGGCCCCCTCACGAAAAAGCACGGAGGCGGTCGCGGCAA
>CABSBA010000125.1 GCA_902475825.1 uncultured Collinsella sp.
TCGACCGTAAAGCAATCGGGCTTGGAGACGTCATGCAAAAACGATGCCCACATTAAGCTCGGCGAAGGCTCCACGCCGTCACACAGCGCCAGCTCCCCCGCCACCGTCAACACGCGAGCGATATGCTCGTAGACATTAAAGGCATGGTAGACGCTGCGCTGGTCAAACCCACGAGCAGGCGAAAGTTCGGGCACGGCGGCACAAATAAGCTCGGGATAGCGCAGCATCGCGTCTCCCCCGTGACCGGTCGAAAGAATGCCTTCGAGCTCAATGCCCACGCGCTCGCGTGCCACGGCATCGAGCAGCGATGAGCATTCGGCAAGCGCCTGTTTGGTCTTAGGCTCGATCATAAAATCCAAACGACAGGCAAAACGCACGGCACGCAGCATGCGAAGCGCATCCTCATTAAAGCGACGCTTGGGATCCCCGACGGCACGGATCAACTTACGCTCCAGGTCACCCTGGCCATCGTACCGGTCGACAAGACCGCGCTGCGGATGCCAAGCCATAGCGTTAACGGTAAAGTCACGACGCGCCAGATCGTCCTCAAGCGAGGCCGCACGCTGCACACTCTGGGGATGGCGACCATCAGTGTAAAAGCCGTCCAAACGATACGTCGTGACTTCGATGCGCTCATCGTCACAGATGGCGGTGATGCCGCCAAATTTAATGCCCGACTCAACTACCGCAATGTCAGCGGCCTCGAGTGCCGCCTTGGACTCCTGCCACAGGCCGCTGCAGCACATATCAACATCGTGGCTGGGGCGTCCCATCAATGCGTCACGTACCCAACCGCCCACGAACCAGGCCTCAAGACCGGCTGCCTCAAGCGCATATAGCACACGCAGGGAGGCGTCTGAGGGCTGCGTACCGTTGAGCGAAACATTGCACATACCTATGGCCTCCTTCGCCTGCAAGCGTTAATCGATGGTTCTCAAGAAGTCTAACAAGAAACGGGCATGCGCGCACATGCAATCGTATCGTCAATTCGAACGAACGAGACAGCAGACACCACATGCGGCCAGAACGCAAAAACACCCGCCTTGGGAATCCAAAGCGGGTGTTCGGCAACGATGTATCGATGCGGCTAGCAGACCTGGCGAACCTCGATGTGCTTCTTATATTCGTCCACCTTGGCAAAATCGCCCAAACCAGGGCACTCAACCACGTTGGCGCCGGTAGCCATTGAGAGGCGCAGTGCGTCCTCGACGCGCTCGGGAGCGTCGTGCCACACGGACAGGAAGGCGGCAAGCGAGGAATCACCGGCGCAGACCGTCGACAGCAGCTTGACCTCAAAGGTGCGGTTGGCAAACCAGATGTGCTCGCCGTTGGAGAAGTACGCGCCGTCGCCACCAAGGGTCAGCAGCACGTTCTTAGCGCCCTTGGCGTGCAGCTCGGTCATCGCACCCTTAACGGACTCGTCGTCGCCACCGCTCACCTTAATGCCAAAGATGTCGAGCAGCTCGTCGTCGTTGGGCTTAATGAGCAGCGGCTCCATAGCAATGAGGTCGGCCAGCTGATGGCTCGAGATATCGAGCACGAACTCGGCGCCCTTCGCCTTAACACGGCGAAGTACCTCGGCCAGGAAACCCTCGGAGGTGTTGGGGGGCAGCGAGCCGCTAATGACCAGGCAGGTCATGTCCTCGAGCGAATCAATGAGCTCAAACATCTCCTGCTCGTTGGCAGCATTGATGGCAGCGCCTGCATTGACCATGTTGTACTCGGTGTCGGGACCGGCGTTGAGGAAGACATTGACGCGCGTGATGCCGTCGGTCCACACGGGCTTGACGGGCACGCCCAGGGCCTCGGCGCCCTTGACGATAAACTCGCCCGAGAACCCGGCAAAAAAGCCCAGGATCGTGGTGTCGACGCCGTAGTGATCGAGGGTGAACGAGACGTTAAGACCCTTGCCGTTGGGCGTATAGACCGCGTTGCGCGTGCGGGTGACGGTGTTGGCGGAAAGACCGTCGCAGGCAATGTTGTAGTCAATGGCGGGATTTGCAGTGAGCGTGTAAATCATGTAAGTTCCTTTCACAAGGCAACGTGTTAATGAAAGTATATTCCACGCTTCGGGAAAAGACCATAGCAACTCGGCGAACGGTGTAGAACGCGTGCAGGGCGGCGGGATGACGGGCAAAAAGAAACAGGGTCCTTGTCCTGTCGCTCGCCCACAATATACAAAAATGACGCCCCAGCCAAAACCGGGGCGCCATACACGCGAAAATAATGTGTTTAGCTTACTTACGGTCGAGCTTGCGGACAGCAACGCGCTTGCTGTACTCATCGACGTGACCGAAGTCGCCAATGCCCACGGACTCGGCAACGTTGGCGCCGGTGGCCATAGCGAGCTTCATGGCCTCCTCGACGTTGTCGCGATCCCTGTACCACTTGTGCAGGAACGCAGCGAGGGTGCAGTCGCCGGCGCAGACGGAAGAGACCAGCTTGATGTTGAACTCACGCTTGGCGTACCAGATATCCTCGCCGTTGGAGAAGTAAGCGTCGCCGCGGCTACCACGGGTGAGCAGCACGTTCTGAACGCCGGCGTCGTGGGCGAGCTTCATGGCAACGCGGACCTCATCGTCGGTGTCGACCGGCACGCCGAAGATGGCCTTCATCTCGTGATGGTTCGGCTTAATGAGCAGCGGCTTCTTGTGAGCGAGCTCCTTGAGCTTGTCGGAGGACAGGTCCAGGACGACGTCGGCGCCACGAGCCTGAGCGTGCTCCATGACCTTAGCCAGGAAGTCAGGAGTAGCTTTGGGAGGCACGGAGCCGGAAACGATCAGGCACTCGAGATCGCCCGCGGTGTCCAGGATGTTGTAGAGCTCCTCCTGGTGCTGCGGCGTAATCGGGGCGCCGGGGTTAAGGATGCCGTACTCGTGCTGGCCATCGTTGACGTAGGTGTTGATACGCGTGATGCCATCGGTCCAGACCGGGCGGCACAGGCAACCCAGGTTCATGACCTCCTCGACGATAAACTTGCCCGTGAATCCGGCGAAGAAGCCGAGCGCGACGGTGTCGACGCCCATCTTCTTAAAGGCGAAGGACACGTCGAGGCCCTTGCCGTTAGCCGTGTAGCTGGCCGAGCCGGTGCGGACGTTCTCGTCGGGCTCGAGCGGAGAGCTCGAAACCGTCATGTCGACAGCCGGGTTAGCGGTTAGCGTGTAGAACATTTACAGTACCCCCTGTATATGTGAGGGCCGCGTGGCCGGCCCATTCCAACCACGCGGTTACCTCTGATACCAAATTAGCGAGCTGCGGACTCGAGCAGCGCCTTGACCTCGGCGGCAGTGTTGCAGGCGAGTGCCTTCTCGGCGAGCTCGTCGCACTCGGCCTTGGTCCACTGGCTGATGGTCTTGCGGGCGCGCAGGATCGACGGAGCGCTCATCGAGAACTCCTCCAGGCCCCAGCTGATCAGCAGCGGCTCAAGCAGCGGATCGGCAGCGGCCTCGCCGCACATACCGACCATGATGCCGGCCTTCACGCCGCTCTCGATGATGTTCTTGAGCGAGCGGAGCACGGCGGGATAGTATACCTGGTACAGGTTGGAGATGGTGTCGTTGCCACGGTCGGCGCACATGGTGTAGCCGATCAGGTCGTTGGTGCCGATGGAGAAGAAGTCGGCGACCTCGGCCAGGCGGTCAGCGAGCAGCGAAGCGGCAGGCGTCTCGACCATGATGCCGACCTCGATGTTCTCGTTGAACTTGCGACCCTCTTCGGTCAGCTCGGCCTTGCACTGCTCGACGAGTTCCTTGACAGCCAAAACCTCCTCGACGCAGGTGACGAGCGGGATCATGATCTTGACGTCACCGAAGGCGCTGGCGCGCAGCAGGGCGCGGAGCTGGACCTTGTACTGGTCGGGATTGGCCAGGCAGTAACGCACGGCGCGGAAGCCCATGAAGGGGTTGTCTTCCTTGACCATGTGCAGGTACGGGATCTCCTTGTCGCCGCCCACATCAAGCGTACGAATGATGACCGGAGCGCCCTTGAGCGCGCTGGCGACCTTGCGGTAGGCGTTGAACTGCTCCTCCTCGGAAGGAAGCTCAGCAGAGTCCATGAACAGGAACTCGGAGCGGAACAGACCGATAGCCTCGGCGTCGTGATCGAGCGCGTTGGGCACGTCATCGGGGTTACCGATGTTGCAGGCAATGATCTTCTTGATGCCATCGGCAGTCACAGAAGGCTTGCCGCGGAAGGCCTCGAGGGCTGCCTTCTCGGCAGCGAAGGCCTCGGCCTTGGCGGTGTAGGCGGCGAGCGTCTCCTCGTCGGGATCGGCCTCGACGATGCCCTTGCCACCGTCGACGACAACGGTCATGCCGTTGCGCAGTGCGGTGCAGCTGTTGGAAACCGAAAGGACAGCCGGGATCTCGAGGGCGCGCGCGATAATCGCGGAGTGCGACGTACGGCCACCGGTCTCGGTGACGATACCGGCAACGTGGGCCTTATCGATCGTGGCGGTCATGGACGGCGTAAGGTCGTGCACGACAACGACGGTGTTCTCGGGCAGGACGGAAAGGTCGACGACCTCCTTGCCCAGCAGCTCGGCCAGAATACCGGTGCGGATGTCGGCGATGTCGGCCGCGCGCAGACGGAACATCTCGTCGTCCATGGACAGGAACATGTTCTCGAACATGGTCGAGGTGTCCATGAGCGCCTGCTCGGCGCAGGTGCCGCCGTCAATGGCGGCGTTGATGGCATCGGTCATGCCCGGGTCCTGAGCCAGGACAATGTGTCCGCTCATGATCTCGGCCTCGGCCTCGCCCACCGTCTCCTTCATGTGGTCGGCCTGAGCCTGGGTCTTCTCGCAGAAGACCGAAAGAGCGGACTGATAGCGCTCCTTCTCTGCTGCCGAATCAGCAACCTCGTGCGGCTCAAACGTCAAGTCGGGATCGACGGCGACCATGACGGTGCCGATACCGATGCCCTCGGAAGCGTTGACTCCCTGATACATTCCCATTCCTCTCTCCGTGTCATGTGATAAAGCGTTTTGCCATATCCATGACAAAAGAGCGCAGCTACCTTAAAACAGGTCACTGCGCCCCCAAATATGAACTTAGTTGTTCAACATGCGACCCGTTTGAGTTCTACTCGCCAAGACCGCTCTTGATGAGCTCGATGGCAGCAGCCAGAGCCTCGGCCTCGTCAGCGCCGTCGCACTTGACCTCGACCTCGGTGCCGCAGGGGATACCAGCAGCCATGAGGGCCATCGGGGACTTGCCGTTGACCTCCTTCTCGGGGGTGACGACCGTCACGTCGCAGGCGTACTTGC
>CABSBA010000126.1 GCA_902475825.1 uncultured Collinsella sp.
AGGGGCCCGACGGGTTTCCCTCTGAATGCATTCCGCAGCACGAAGCCCCCTTATCCGCAGCTCCGAAGGAGCAGGATAAGGGGGCTTCAAGTGCGAGGACGCATTCAGAGGGAAACCCGTCGGGTCCCGGTGAGAGCCACAGGGCTATCGATTACCCCGTGTTTTGCAATCCTGCCGAGACGCCAGTCACAGTTGAAAGAATCAGGCTCATGTACTCGGCCTTCTTCTCCTCGGCCATCTCATCCTGGTTCATACGCACCTCGCGAAGGGCGCGGACCTGGGCGATGGACAGGGCGTCGACATAGGGGTTACGCACGCGAACGGCGCAGCCGAGCACGCGACGACGCTGCAGCGGCCATTCGTCACCGACGATGGCAAGGACCCACTTACGTGTGAGCTGCATCTCGGTGAAGACCTTCTCGGACAGATCCTGGCGATCACCCAGGTGCAGATACATCTTGGCGATGCGCTGATCGGTCTTGGCGATCGACATCTCGATGTTGTCGATAAAGGTGCGGAAGAACGGCCACTCCTGGTAGGCAGCCTTGAGCTGGTCAAGGTCGCCCAGCTGCTCGCAGGCGGTACCCAGGCCGTACCAGGCGGCCAGGTTAATGCGTGCCTGGCTCCAGCTGAAGATCCACGGAATGGTACGCAGGTCGTCGAGCGACTTGGCGCCCAGGCCGCGCTTAGCGGGACGCGAGCCAATCGGCAGCAGACCGACTTCGGTCAGCGGCGTCACGGTCGAGAACCACGGTGTAAAGTCCTCGGTGTTCAGCAGGTCCAGATAGCGCTCGTGGCTTGCAGCGTTAAGCTTCTCGGCCATATCCCAGAACTTCTGCGTGGTCTCTGTGTTGGTCTTCTCGACACTCGGGGCCGACTGCAAAAGCGTTGCGGCGGCAACGGACTCAACATGGCGCTGAGCCAGCGTGCGGTTGCCGTAACGGGCAAAAATGACCTCGCCCTGCTCGGTGAGCTTAAAGAAGCAGTTGACCGAACCCTTGGGCTGCGCCAGCACGGCCTTGTTGGCCGGGCCGCCGCCACGGCCAACGGCACCGCCGCGACCGTGCATGAGCACCAGGTCGATATCGTTCTTCTCGGCCCACTTGGCAATGCGCTCCTGCGCGGAATGCAGCGCGAGCATGGCCGTGGTAGGACCGGCGTCCTTGGAGGAGTCGGAATAGCCCAGCATAACCTCCATGCGGCGGTTGGTCTGGGCAAGACGCTTCTGTACCACGGGCAGCGTAAGCATCTGGTCGAGCACGTCGACGCAGCCCTCAAGGTCCTCGAGCTGCTCGAATAGCGGGATCACGTCGAGCTCGGGGACATCTTCCTCGTGTGCGAAGGACAGGTGGGCAAGCTCAAAGACGTCAGCCACATGCTGGGCGCTCTTGGTAAACGAGATGATGTAGCGGTGCGCCATCTTCTTGCCGTAGCGCTTTTGGATGGAGCCGATAGCACGGAAGGTATCGATGACTTCGCGCGTCATGGGCTGCAGGTCGCCATGGATACCGTTCTCGTGGATATCCTTGAGGGCGCGGGCGTGCACCACGGAGTGCTGACGGAACTCCATCTCGACCATATGGAAGCCGAAGGACTCGACTTGCCAGATGATGGTCTGGACCGGGCCGTAGGCAGCACGGACGGCACCGCAGGCGGCCAGCGAGCGCTGGACGACGCGCAGGTCATCCAGGAACTCGTCGGCGCTGTGGTACATGGTGTCGGTGATACGGCGCACGGTGGCGTTCAGACGGTCGGCCATGACGAGCATGACGGCGCGATGCGGCTCGTGCTCGGAGATCAGCTCGGCGCGGGCCGTGTACCGAGGGCTCATCTCGACCTGATGGTTCCACAGGTTAATGAGCTCGGCAGAAGGCTTGCTGTAGGTGGCCTCGAGCGTGAGGTTGCGGCCGATGCGGCGGCACTTGTCCTCGAGCTTGAGCACCATGTGGGTGAAGTACTTGGCGGCGACCTCGCGGCTCACCTTGGCGGTAACGTTGGGGTTGCCGTCACGGTCGGAACCGATCCAGCTGCCGGGGTGGAAGAACGCCGGGCACAGCGGCGGCACTGTGCCGGCCTTGTCGCCCAGCACCCAGTCGTCAAAACGACGGTAGATGACGGGGATAACGTCGAACAGCGTGTTATCGAAGATGTCGATAATGGTATCGGCTTCCTCGACCGGCGTGGGCTTCTTGAGCGCGATGGGGCTCGTACGCACCAGGGCGTCGATCTCCTGCAGCATATGGCGCTCGTTCTCCACCAGGTCGGAGCCGCCCAGACGCGGACGCTCCTCCAGCAGGTTGGAGATACGGCGAATCTTGCCCTCGACGGCCTTGCGACGGGCCTCGGTGGGATGCGCGGTAAAGACGGGATGGAACTCAAGCTTGCCGAGCAGCTCGTTGGCGCCCTCGACGCCCAGCTCATTCACCAGCTGGTGATAGGCGACGGTGAGCTCGTTGGCGGGATCGACCTCGGTATCGGTCGACGCACCGGCCTCGCGCTCGCGCAGCTGCGCCACACGGTAGTTCTCCTCCGACAGGTTTGCCAAATGGAAGAAGCTCGTAAAGGCGCGGACAATGACCTGCTGCTTATCGAGCGGCAGGCTGTCGATCAGATCGACGACCTCACGAAATGCCACGGCAGTGGGCTCGTCGGCGGTGGGCACGCCCTGCTCGTCGACGGCTTCGTCGGCAGCGCGGGTACCGGGGTTGCCGGCATTGGCCACAATCTCGGCCGACAGGATCTTGTCGAACAGGTCCGCGATCTCAGGATCATACTCGCTAAGCACACGACGCTCCAGGCGCAGGAACAGCGCCAGATTATCGCGCAGCTCCTCGGGGATCTCGATCTCGGCGAGACGCTCCCTGGACTCGGCATTCGAGCCGATTCGGTTAACGAGGCGGTTGACCACGGCAGCGACGCGCGCCGCGGCTTCGGGTACAGACTGGTTGCTTAGGTTCTCAGCCACGTTTCCTCCCATTCCTCCTTCTATGCACGTAACATGCGGTATTCATTATAGGCGCTTGAGAAATACTTTCGACACTGATTGCGCTTTACCACACAAAAGTATTTTCTGCATTGCAAGGGTTTTTGCCCCAAATGGTCGTATTTCTCGGTGGGCGGCATACGTAAACGGGGGCATTCCGCATAAAAGCGAAACACCCCCGTAACAATCGCTCTCCATGAGCAGGGTACGTTAGCAGGCCCGCAGCTCAAAAAGATGCGCTACAGGCGCTCGCGAACCGCCTCGACCACATTGGCCAGATCGACGAGAACCTCGTCATGGCTCTGCATGTCGCGCACCTTGACCTTGCCGGCGGCAAGCTCGTCGCCGCCCAAGACCAAAATGAGCTTGGCGCCCACCTTGTCGGCCTGCTTAAACTGAGCCTTGAGCGAACGGCCCTGGTAGTCGGCCTCGGTCACGATACCTGCAGCGCGAAGCTCCTGCGTAATGGCGAAGACGTTCTGGCGCAACTCCTTGCCGGCGTTGGCGACGTAGACGCATGGGGCCTCATCGGCACCCAGGTCGCCGCCAAAGGCCTGTAGGGCCAGCAGGGCGCGCTCAAAACCGACGGCGAAGCCGACGCCGGCCGTAGGCTTGCCGCCCTCGAGCTCGACCAGGCCGTCGTAGCGGCCGCCGCCGCCGATGGAGCCGACGCCGGCGCCAGGGGCCTCGACCTCAAAGACGGTACGGGTGTAGTAGTCCAGGCCGCGCACCAAGGTGGGATCCTCGACATACTCGATACCGGCGGCATCCAGATAGCGCTTGACCTGCTCGTAGTGCTCGCGGCACTCGTCGCACAGGTTGTCACCCATCAGCGGAGCCTCGGCCATGATCTCGCGGCAATGGTCGTTCTTGCAGTCGAAGGCGCGCAGCGGGTTAAGCTCGGCGCGCTCGCGGCACTCGTCGCACATCTCGTCGGCGTGGTCGAGAATGAACTGCTTAACCTGCTCGCGATAGGCCGGACGGCATTGGGGATCGCCCATCGAGTTAATGAGCAGACGGAGCTTGGAAAGATCGAAGCCCAGACGCTTGTAGAACTCCATGAGCATGATGATGCACTCGGCGTCTGCCGCCGGATCGGGAGCGCCGAGCCACTCGATGCCCACCTGATGGAACTGGCGCAGGCGGCCCTTCTGGGGACGCTCGCCGCGGAACATGGCCTCGGCGTAGTAAGCCTTAAACGGCGTGGAGCCCTGGGGCACCAGGTTGTTCTCCACGACGGCGCGCACCACACCGGCCGTGCCCTCGGGACGAAGGGCCAGACGCTGCTTAGGCTTGAGCTTGGTATCGGTGCCTTCGGTAAAGACGCGCTCCAGGTTGGCGCCGCTAAACACGCGGAACATCTCCTTGCGCACGACGTCGGTCGACTGGCCGATGCCGTGGACAAACACGTCCACCTGCTCGATCGCGGGCGTCTCGATGGGCTTAAAGCCAAACGGCTCGAATACGCTGGCCGCAATCTGCTGCATCTTTTGCCAGGCGCGCATCTCGGCGCCGATAAGGTCGCGGGTTCCCTCCGCCTTCTGTGCCTGCATGGGCAAACACCTTTCTTTTGTATCGCGTCATAGGTAGTGGACATTATACGGCACAAAGCAGCAACGCGGCGGCGCGTCTGACCGAACGAGGGTATGGGGACTCGTTCGGCCAGATGCGCCGCCGCTGTTTGTGATCCGTTTTCCTCCGTCCCCTTCGGATCACGTGATCTGTTGGGGACGGAGGAAAACGGATCATTTCGTAGGCCCGTGACCGCCTTGGAAACCGAATGATGGTACGAGCATCCATTCGGCTTCCAGGGCGGCCACAAACAGAACGGGGCAAACAGAAAAGAGCGACGGACGTCTACTCCCCCGCCACGCTTGCACGCAGCTTGGCGGCGATGGGCTCAGACGCCAGCAGAAACACCAACATAGCCACCGAGCACACCAAGCAGACAATCCAGGTGCTCGCAAAAGAGCCCGTGGCATCGGACAGCACACCCGAAACGATGGCGCCCACGGTGCCGCCGACCATCTTAAACAAACGAGTAGCAAGATTGGGCGCTACCGGTGGTCGGCGATGTAGCCCAAAGCGACTGCCGCATAAGCCGCGGCACCAAGTGGCAGCTCGGCATCGCTAAAGCGCGCCTTGGGATGATGCTGGGCAAAGTGTTCGTCCGTATCGGTCACAGCCGCGCCGATTGTAAAGTATGCGCTCGGTATCTCACTCGAGATAAGCGCAAAGTCCTCGCTCGCCATGGCATGGAACAGCGGCAAGAAGG
>CABSBA010000127.1 GCA_902475825.1 uncultured Collinsella sp.
TCGCGAGTTCCGCACGCAAAGAAGGCCACTTAATGTGGCCTTCGTCTTGCGCAGGACTGTTTGAAATTTTGAGGAAGCACCCGCCCTGCCGGGGCTCCCGGGTTCCGCTTACGAGAGCGACGTTCTCAGCAACTCGTTGAAGAGCTTCGGGTTGCCCTTGCCGCGGCTCGCCTTCATGCACTGGCCCACCAAAAAGCCGATGACCTTCTGGTTGCCGTCACGATACTGCTGCGCCTGCTCGGAACAGTTTGCCAGCACCTCGTCCACGATCGGCTGCAACGCGCCGGCATCGCTCACCTGACGCATGCCGCGCTCGTCGACAATCTTGTTGGGGTCGTCGCCAGTCTGGGCCATGGCCTCAAAGACCTCGTGCGCCTGGTTGGAGCTGATGGCATCAGTCGCCAGCAGCTTGGCAAGGGCTGCCACCTGAGCCGGCGCGATGCCGGACTCGGCGAGCGACACGCCCGCGCCCTTAAGGTAGGCGATCATCTCGTTCACCAGCAAATTTGCGACCGTCTGAGCCTCCTTGCCAGCCATACCGGCAGCAGCGGCCTCAAAGAACTCGGCAAACTCGGGGTCGCCGGCAATCTGCTCGGCATCCGCCGCCTTAATGCCAAAGTCGGCCTCAAAACGGACGCGCTTGGCATCGGGCAGCTCGGGGATCTCGCCACGGCAACGGTCGATGAACTCGTCGTCCAGATAGAACGGCGCCAGGTCGGGATCGGGGAACAGACGATAGTCGTCGGCCGTTTCCTTCACACGCATGACAACGGTACGCTTGCGGCTAGGCTCCCAGTGGCGGGTCTCCTGGTAGATAATGCCGCCCTCCTCGAGCACCTCGGCCTGGCGGCAAATCTCGTAGGCGAGGCCATCGTGCAGGCTCTTAAACGAGTTGAGGTTCTTGAGCTCGGTCTTGGTGCCCAGCTTGGTCTCGCCGCGGCGGCGCAGCGACACGTTGCCGTCGCAGCGCATGGAACCCTTCTCCATGGAGCAGTCCGAAATGCCCAGCGTCACAAAGATGCGACGGAGCTTTTCCATAAACAGGCGAGCCTCCTCGGGCGTACGCAAGTCGGGCTCTGTCACGAGCTCAATCAAAGGCGTGCCGCAGCGGTTGTAGTCGACGAGCGACTCGGCAGCGGCGGTAATGCGGCCCTCGGCACCGCCCACGTGGACCATCTTGGCGGCGTCCTCCTCCATGTGGATGCGCAGGATGCGGATGGGCACCGTGTAGGAACCATCCTCGCGACGCTCGGGCATCTGCAGGCTGGACGCGTCGTAGCTGGCCAAGTGGCCGGCGCGCTGGTTGCCCTCGCGCATGGTCGACGTCATGGACGTGGACAGGCCCTCGGCATTGGCCGAAGCACTTGCCAGGCTCTGGGCCTCGGCCTCACCAAACGCGCAGTCGGGGCGCTCGGCGGCACCGCGACCGGTCACGTCCAGATCAAGATGACCGTACATGGCAAAGGCGACCGGACCCTGCGTGGTCTGGAAGTTCTTGGCCATGTCGGGATAGAAGTAGTGCTTGCGGTAGAACATCGAGTGGCGCTGGATCTCGCAGTTGGTGGCAAGACCGGCCTTGACGATGCTCTCGATGGCGCGCTTGTTGGGCACCGGCAGGGCGCCGGGCAGACCCAGGCACACCGGGCACACGTTGGCATTGGGCTCGTCATCGTGGCTGAGCTTGCAGTTGCAGAACATCTTGGTATCGAGTGCGGTGAGCTCGGTGTGGATCTCCAGGCCGATCACGGCCTCCCAATCCTGCAGGACCTCGGAAAGCTCCTTCATTACAGCTCGCCTCCCTTCCCGGCAAAATCGGGCGCGACGGAAAGCGCGGGCGCACCCGTGGCGGCATCGGCAAAGCCGCGCTCCAGGCCGCGGGCAAACGTGAGCAGCTGACGGTCCTTAAACGCCGGACCCACCAGCTGGGCAGAAACGGGCAGCTGAGTATCCTCGCCCAGGCCCAGCGGCACCGAGATACCACCGTTGCCGCAAATGTTGAGCGAGATGGTGTACAGGTCGGAGAGGTACATCTGCGTAGGGTCGCTGATCTCGCCAAACTTAAAGGCCGTGCGCGGCGAGGCGGGCATGAGGATGGTGTCCACCTTGGCATACGCAGCGTCGTAGTCCTGCGTGATGAGCGTGCGGGCCTTTTGCGCAGCGTAGTAGTACTTGTCGTACACGCCCGAGCTCAGCAGGTAGGCGCCGAGCATCTGACGGCGCTTGGCCTCGGCACCAAAGCCGTGGGCGCGCGAAAGCGAACTCTGGTCGGACAGGTTGGCGCAGCCTTCCTCCTGATAGCCGTAGCGAATGCCGTCGAAACGTGCCAGGTTGGAGAACGCCTCGGCCGGGCCGATGACGTAGTAGGCGGCGATAGCGGCGTCCAGGTGCGGCAGGTCGACCTCGACCAGCTCGGCACCCTGGTTCTGCAGCTCCTGGGCGGCGCGCTGAACAGCGGCCTTGACCTCGGGCGTCAGGCCCTCGGCCTCCATAAACGCGGGGATAATACCCACACGCTTTCCCTCGATGCTGTCGTTGAGGTGCTCGGTAAAGTCGACGGCACAATCCTGGCTGGTGCAGTCGTACGGATCGTGGCCCGCGCCGGTAAGCGCGTTCATGGCCAGCGCGACGTCCTCGACCGTGCGGCCAAAGGGGCCCACCTGGTCGAGCGACGAGCCAAAGGCAACCACGCCGTAACGGCTCACGGCGCCGTACGTGGGCTTAAAGCCCACCACGCCGCACAGCGACGCCGGCTGGCGGATGGAGCCGCCGGTGTCCGAGCCCAGCGAGAGCGCGACCTCGCCCGCGGCGACGGCGGCAGCAGAGCCGCCCGAAGAGCCGCCGGGCACGCGCTCGGTATCCCAAGGGTTGTTGGTGCGGTGGAACGCCGAGCTCTCGGTGGAGCTGCCAAAGGCAAACTCGTCCATGTTGGCCTTGCCCATGGGCAGGCAGCCGGCATCGAGCATGCGCTGGACGCAAGTGGCGGTGTAGACGCTCTGGTAGTTCTCGAGCATGCGGGAAGCGCAGGTGGTGCGCGTGCCCACGAGGTTCATGTTGTCCTTAATGGCCAGCGGCACGCCCGCGAGCGGGGGCAGCGGCTTGCCTGCGGCACGGTCGGCATCCACGCGCGCGGCGGCCTCGAGCGCGAGCTCGGGCGCTACCTGCAGGAATGCCTGGACCCCGCCCTCGCGCGCCTCGATGGCGGCAAGGGAGGCCTGGGCCACCTCGGTAGCGGTAAAGTCGCCGGCGGCAACGCCCGCGGCAATCTGGGCGGCGGTAAGGGAATCGAAGCTCTGCGCCATTACTCGCTCTCCCCCTCTCCCAAAATGGACGGCACGCGGAAGTAGCGGTCGCGCGCGCTGCCGGCGTTTTCGAGCGCGACGTCGAGCGGCAGGTCGCGCTCGGGCTCGCGCAGATCATCGCCCATCACGTTGGACAGGCTTCCGATAGGATGGAACGTGGGCTCCACGTCGGGCAAGTCATATTGCAAGACGGGCTCGAGCATCTGGACGGCGTCGTTCAGGTAGGACGTCATCTGGGTGAGCTCGTCATCGGTCAGTGCGATCTTTGCGTACTCGGCGATGCCGCGCACGTCTTTCTCGCTGAGTGCCATAGGCGCTCCCTTCCGCATAACAGATAAACCGCTCTAGTATACAAGGCAACGCCGCTTGGAGCAGGTGCTTTACCCAAATGCAGCGAAAACGTAACGAGGGTGGTAGCTGGCAGGCGACGGGCTGGCGGTTCTGCAGCGAAACCGCACCGTCCATAGCGAAAACCGTCTCGACCACAACGAGAACCGTACTGCCCACAACGAAAACCGTCGCGCCCGCAGCGAAAACCATCACAACATTCGACGCTTTTCGTCAAAATCGCGATTTTCATCGAATGTTGTGATGGCTTGGAAGTCCCGACCACCACAAAGGTGCCTGTCCCCATTGTGGTGGTTCTGAAGAATGTCTTATGCCGAGGCCTTGGCCTTGCGGCGCTTGCGGACCGCGTGGATCACGATGTCCAGCAGCAACAGCACAATGGCCACGATCACGATGAGCACGGCAAACTCGCGCTTGCCCCAGTGGCGCCCGGCCAGCGACTTTTGCTTGTCGACTTCCTTCTTGTTGTACTTGGTGCGCACGCAATGCACCAGCAGGCGATGGTCGTTCACGCCGTAGGGCGTGCAGGTGACGAGCGTCACTTTGTCGGCGCCGGGCTCGATGGTCAGCGACTCCATCTCCTCGGGCAGCACCACCTCGGAGTCCACCATCTTGTAGGCGAGCGTCTTATTCATGGTGTGCAGCAGCACCAGGTCGCCGGGCTCCATCGAGTGGATGTCGTCGAACATGCTCAGGTTGCGCATACCCGAGTGCGCGGTGAGCACGCAATGCGTCGAGGTGCCGCCCACCGGCAGGCTCGTGCCCTCCAGGTGGCCGACGCCCGCCATAAGGACCTCCTCGCTCGTGCCGTGGTAAATGGGCATGCTCACGTCGATGGAGGGGATCTCGACCCAGCTCATCATGGGGTCGCGGTCAAAGATGAGCTGCTGAGCGTAGGGCTCGATCTGGTCGGTGGGAAGCTCGGTGGCCTCGCCCGCCAGCTGCTCGTTAAAGGAGCGCGCCTGCAGCAGGATGCGCTCGCGCTCCTCGGCAGATAGCGCGTCCACGGTGCTGGACACGGTGCTAATCTGGTTGAACACGCCCGAGGCTTCGAGCCGGTCCAAGATCCACGGCCAGGTCATAAGGCCCACGCCAATAAGGATGATGACGATGGTGATGAGCCGGTCGGCCCAGCGCGGCAGCCGCTTGCGACGGCGTTTGGGCTTTAGTTGAGGTTTGGGCTGAGGGCTTGAGCCACCGTTGGCCGCGGCGTTATTGCTCTTCATATGTTTGGCGCCCTGCACCATCGCCGGTCACTCCTCTACAGCTCAGGTTGTCTAAACAAATAATAGCTGATTAGCGAGCTCCTGCGCCGGACAACGCAGCTAGACTGCACCGTCCGGGCCACGTAACCCCACTCAACCAATCAAGCCATATGTTGCTTTCATCGTCTCGAGCAACTGCGCCATCGTTACGCCCGCAACCCCAATCTGTTTCAGATTGACGTCACCCACCTCGCAATCTTTAACAAACGCAAGCATATCGTCCTTCAGTTCTCCGCCCAGGTCGACACCTTCCGACTCGCCAAGCAGTTGAACAA
>CABSBA010000128.1 GCA_902475825.1 uncultured Collinsella sp.
CCGCGCGGGGGCATCGATGCAAAGTTACCAGTCTCGAAAAACTCGATGATCTGCGGCCTGATTTTGATGGTGTTGGCGACCTGCTGGATGGAAAGGCCCATCCGGCGACGCTGCTCGAGCAGCATGTCACCAAAGCGTGCAGCCATCAGAATCCTCCAAACTCACGATCTTCACGTGCCATCTCGGCGTCGACAGACTCCAGCGCGGCGAGCCCTTCCTCGTCCAGCAGGACCTCGCGCGGCTTGGAACCGTCGGGCGGGCCGACGACACCCTTTTCTTCCAGCATGTCCATAATACGCCCGGCGCGCGCATAGCCAACCTTGAGGCGGCGTTGCAGGCCAGATGTGGAGCCCAGCTGCGATTCCACCACAATATGGGCGGCCTCCCAGATAAGCGGGTCGTCATCTTGCGGCTCGGCAACGCCCGTGCGAACAATGCCGCCACCAGCCAAGGACATGGAAGCGGGCGCCACGGCAGACAGAATCTCCTCGTGGTAGTCGGGCTCGCTTTGCGACTTAACGAACTCGACGATCTCGTTGATCTCGTCGTCCGAGACAAAGCAACCCTGGATACGGCGGGGCTTGCCCCAGTCGACCTTGGAGAACAGCATGTCGCCCAAACCGGTGAGCTTTTCGGCGCCCATCTGGTCGATAATGACGCGGGAATCGATGCCCGTAGCCACGTTAAAGGCGATACGGTTGGTGATGTTGGCCTTAATAAGACCCGTCACCACGTTGGAGCTGGGGCGCTGCGTAGCCACGATAAGGTGGATACCGGCGGCACGGCCCAGCTGGGCGATACGGACGATCGAGGCCTCGACATCCTTGCCGGCGACCATCATCAGGTCCGAAAGCTCGTCGATGATGATGACCAGATAGGGCATCTTTTGCGGCGGATTATCGTAGTGTTCAAACTCGCCGGCTGCCTGCTTTTCGTTATACGTCGAGATCTTTCGAACGTTGAGGCGCTCGAAGACCTTCAGGCGACGCTCCATCTCGGACACGGCCCACTGCAGCGCACTGGCCGCCTGCTTGGGCTCGGTCACCACAGGCACGTAGAGATGCGGCAGGCCGTTATAGCCCGCAAGCTCGACGCGCTTGGGGTCGACCATGATCAGGCGAACGTCCTCGGGAAGGGCGCGCATGAGCAAGGTCGTGATGATGGAGTTGATCATGACCGACTTACCCGAACCGGTGGTACCGGCGATCAGCAAGTGGGGCATCTTGGCGAGGTCGGCGACAACCGGCGTGCCCTCGGCATCGCGACCGATGGCAAGCTCGAGCGGACCGCCCTTCACATAGGGAAGCACGTCGCCCAGGTTGACGTTCTGACGCTTACGATTGGGAATCTCGATACCAACGAGCGAGGTGCCGGGAATCGGCGCAAAAATACGCACAGACTGGGCGGCAAGCGAAAGCGCGATATCGTCCTCGAGGCTCGAGATCTTGCTCACGCGCTCGCCCTCACCGGGCTGCAGCTTAAAGGTCGTGACCGTGGGGCCGGCAATCCAGCCGACAACGCGGGCGCTACGGCCAAACTCAAGCAAGGTGGACTGCAACGACTCGGCAGTCTGTTCCAGCTCCTTATCAGAAGACGCGGAGGACGCCGACTGCGGATTGGCATGAAGGATTTCGAGCGGCGGGAGCTTGAGGCCATCCTCTTGTTCGCCCTCGGCATCGGCAACGGTGCCATCCGCTCCCCCATCGCCGGCTGCAACAGGAGCAGCGGAAGCCGTAGAGCTGGAGGCATCGGCAACCTTGGGATGCTTAAGGAAATCGGGGATCTGCGGAGCTGCCGAAACGGGATTCACGGCAAATGGCGGCTCTGACTCGTCAGCCTTGTCCGGGTCGTCTTCTATCGAAAACTGTCCGGTGACCTGTCCTGCCTTGGAACGGCGACGCGGCAGCAAGGTTGTCTTGGCGGTCTCGAGCGGAGTCTCGTCGTCCTCGTCATCGCCCTCGGTGAGTTCGATTTCGCTATCGGACCAAGACGGGTCGGGCTCGCTCGTGTTGAGCTTGGGAGCGGCCTTGCCCTTCTTGGCATGACGGTGCGGCAGCAGCGTGGTCTTGGCGCGCTCGGCCTCCACGGCCTCGGACACGTCGACAAACGGGTCATCGTCCTCGTCGTCATCCAAAACAGGATCAACATCGCCACCTATGACCGTGGTCACGGCGGCATCAGTACCCTTCTGACGCAGAATACTCAGGTGCGGACGAGTGACGCCGGGTACCGACAGGGCCTCTTCATCGCCCCACGGACTCGCATTGACATCAGCACGACGACGCTCGGCAAAATCGGCAGCGCGATCGCGTGCGGAGCGCAAAACGCCGCCAACCGAAAAGCCGATAATGACCAGGCCAACGACGACAAGCCCCAGCAAGACAACCATGGCAATAGGTTTGCCCAGGGCGTTTTGCAGGGTACTTGCGATAAAGGCGCCAATGTAGCCGCCCGACGCGGAAAGGTTCTGCGGCGTAAACATAAGGTCGCACGAGTCGGTCGTACCCGGCACCATCAGCGACAGGATGGAAACAATGGCCACAAAGACCACGGCACCGCCCGCAACCGAGCGAATGTTGAGCGGCGAGTCCTCACCCAAAAAGAGCGTGGCGGCAAACAGCAAGATGACGATCGGCAGCACGTAGGCGCCCAGGCCAAAGCCAAGATGGTAGAAACCGGCAACCGCGGCTGTCACGGGCGCCGTTGCCGGCGAAATCACGGCAATGAAGGATGCAATCGCCAAAACGGCAATGACCACGCCGGCGATATCGCGATTGGCCGAAGGCTCGACCAGGGGCTCGAACTCATCGAACTCCGCCTCGTGACCCCTATTGGCACGCAGATGGGAACCGGCACCCTTAGCAGATGCCGGTTGGTTGTTGGCCTTATTGCCTTTGGCGTTTTGTGCAGATCCGCGCGCCAAACTAAACCTCCATGACGACCGGGATGATCATCGGACGGGTGCGCGTACGGCTCCAGATAAAGTTGGAGAGCGAATCGCGCACGGCCTTGCGAATGGCATCGGATCCGCTGCTGGTAAAGCTAAATTTGCCCTTCTCGATCGTCTTCATGATGGCTGCGGAGGCATCCTCGGAGAACTGGTCGTCGATGGCAAACGAAACACCGCGGCCCGAGAACTCGATAGCCTCGATCTTCTTGTGCTTGAGCGAGACAATGGCAACGGCCGTGACCATACCGTCGTTGGCGAGCTTTTGGCGATCACGCAGGACGATGGGGTCGGTGTCGCCGATGCGCAGACCGTCGACATAGACGACGCCGGACTCGACGGGCGTGCCGCGCTTGACGATACCGCCACGCATCTCGAGCGTGTCGCCGTTATCGAGGATAAAGATGTGATCGTCCTTGATGCCCATCTTACGGGCAAGCTGGGCATGGGCGCGCAGATGCACGGCCTCGCCGTGAACCGGCATAAAGTAGGTGGGCTTGGCCATGGCCATCAGAAGCTTGAGCTCCTCCTGGCTACCGTGGCCCGAGACGTGGACGAGGGCGCGGGACTTATCCCAGACGTCGCAGCCAAGCTTGGCCAGGCTGTTGACAACCTGCTGGACGGCCTTCTCGTTGCCGGGAACGGGAGTTGCCGAGAGGATGACGGTATCGCCCTCGTGGATGGAGAGCGTCTTGTGCTCGCCGTTGGCCATGCGGGACAGCGCCGACAGCGGCTCGCCCTGCGAACCGGTGCACATGACGACGATCTTGTCGTCGGGAAGGTTATCGATATCGAAGGCATCGATGATATCGGCATCGTCGATGTTGAGGTAGCCCAGCTCGCGCGCCACGCGGGTGTTGGTGAGCATGGAACGTCCGGTCACGACGACCTTGCGGCCGCACTTGCGGGCGGCGTCGCAGATCTGCTGCAGGCGATGGATGTGGCTCGAGAACGACGCGACGAACACGCGGCCCGGGGCGTTCTTGATGGCGTGCAGCAGGTTGGGACCCACCTCGGCCTCAGACTTGGTAAAGCCGGGGACCGTGGCGTTGGTGGAGTCGGAAAGCAGCAGGTCGATACCCTGCTTGGCAAAGCGGCTGATGGCGGCATAGTCGGGCGTGACGCCGTCGATGGGCGTCTGGTCGAGCTTAAAGTCGCCCGTGTGCATAACGGTGCCCTGGTTGGTGCGAATAAACACGCCCAAAGCACCCGGAATGGAGTGCGTCATGGAGAAGAAATCGAGCGAGATGCCACCGAGATTGACGTGGCTGCCGCCCTTGACCTCACGGAACTTGGGCGCGCGAATGCGGAACTCGGAGAGCTTACCCTCGATAAAACCGAGCGTCAGCTTGCTCGAGAAGATGGGCACCTTGTTGTTGAGGTCCTGCAGCAGGTACGGAAGCGAACCGGTGTGGTCCTCGTGGCCGTGGGTGACAACGATGCCGCGGAGCTTCTCCTCGTTCTCCAGGACATAGGTGTAGTCGGGAAGTACCAAGTCGATACCGGGCTGGGAGTCGTCGGGGAACATGAGACCGGCGTCGACGAGCACCATGTCGTCGCCGCACTCGAAGACCGTCATGTTCTTGCCGATGCCGTCAAGGCCGCCGAGCGGAATGATCTTCAAAGGAGATGATTTTTTAGCTGCCATAGGTTCGTGTGGTTTCCTTTCTTCGAAACGGGTCTGGAACAACCGACGGGGCGCTTCTGGCAAACCGACCGCCGGGAACGTACAAACATGCATCACAGAGTCGATGCAATAACCACAGTATGATACCCATTTGCCCACCAACAGACCACCCATGCATCAAAGCCCCATCTGAACCGGTCTATCCCGCCGGTCCGGGGCCATCGGGGGCCGGGGCGGGTTAAGTTTGCTGCTCTACAGTCCTGCGCAAGACGGAAAGCACATTAAGTGCTTTCCTTTGCGTGCGGAACTCGCGATAAACCTAAGCCGGTGCCCCCGCCGGGAATAGCAAAAGGGCTGGTTGGTGAGGGTTGCGATTTTGTCAGATAGTCTATTCAGTTTTCTTATTATCTGAATTGTCGATAGCCGTGCTCTTGGCATATCCCCAGATAAAACCGACCAAAATAAACCTGTCCCTTTTTGGCAGGTTAGGCGAGGGCCTGGCGAGTGGTGGTTAACTAGAGGAGGCTTGCTATGGCACCTATCGATATTGTTGTACTG
>CABSBA010000129.1 GCA_902475825.1 uncultured Collinsella sp.
TAATCATCCTCGACATCTTTAACGCCCTCACCTCCTGCCACCAACACGTCGTAGACGCTATTTACAACGAATCGATATAGCCGCCCATTCTTTAAGGCACGTGTTACCATGAAAACGTGCGGTGTTTCTCCAACCGAAAACCTGCGTGAACGCATGACTTGAGACGCCTTTTAGAACTCACCGATCGCAGGGCGAACACAAATCAACAGCGGCCGCGCATTGTTCCCAGCCGTATGGCATGGCGAAGCCATGCCCATTGTTGATTGGAGTGCCGCACCATGGCAGACAATCCGAGCGAAAAGAAAATCAGCGAGACATCCGGCGTGAAGGCCGTCCTCGATGAGGCCGCCGAGCGGATCGAGGCGACGTGGCGGGAGAAGCTGCTGCGCGAGACGGGCAACCTCATGACCGAGAACGCGTTGCTCAGGGCCCAGCTCGACGAATTCAACCGCAAGCTCGTCGAGGCGAGAGACCGGAACGAAAGACTTGAGGCCGACTGCAATGAGCGGGTCGCCTTTATCGAGGAGAAGTTTGAACTCGATACCGCGAGCCTCGAGCTCGAGAACAACGAGCTCCATGCCGCGAGCGTCAGATACCTCGCCGATGCCAGGGAGCTCGACAGGCAGGTCGTCCAGCTCCATGCCGAGGCCGTGGCCATGGTCGATGAGATCGAGCGCCTGCGCGGCGAGCGTGACGCCGCGCTGAAAGCCCAAGCCGAGTTGAACGACGCACTCCTGGCCCAGCGCGACCTGATGGCCGAGGTCGCCGCCCTCAAGGACCGCCTCGCTGCAACCGAACAGCGGGCGGCCGTGGCCGAGGCTAAGGTCGAGGTCATGACCCAGATGAAGGACGAGTAGCCCCGCGCTTCTCCTGTCAGGCTACTGATTTCTAGGAATCTTCTAGAGCGCTTCCAGAAGGTTCCTAGAACCGGGCGTAGCATCTTCGATCGGCACGATGTCTTGGTAGATCAAGCGATGCCCGGCGTCGAGCCATTCGTCACCGTGGTAATGTCCGAAGAACCAGGCGCAGTAATCGAGCCGTCCGTCGAGCTCGCCCAGGAAGGTTTGCAGCGGATCCCCGCGGTACTCACGTCCGCGTTCGCGGCACAGCCCCTCAGCAAGGGCGGCAGGAGCCTCGTGAGTCACAACGTGGTCGACTTTCCAGCCCACGCGGTCGAGCGAGGCGCGGCAGCGCCCCATCTCTTCCTCGCTCGGCATCTCCTCGGGCCACCAGCTCCTCCCCTCCCTGCGATACTGCCTGTCGTTGCTCGCGGCACCGCCCATGGCAAGGACCGTGAGCCCGTCGATGTCGAACACCTCTCCGCGCATCAGGTGCAGCACGTGCGGTCGCACCTCATGGACGAGCCCGCCGTTCCACTCCCGTGCCGGCAGATTAGCCAAGGCGTGATGGTTCTCATGGTTGCCGTCTACGAAACACGTGGTCCACGGCTTCGACTCGAACCAGTCGAGCCAGTATTTCTCGGCGTTGGATCCATCCCAGACAAAGCCGAAGTCGCCGGCCACGATCACCGCGTCATCGCGCGTCAGGGTCCGGCCCAGCGGCCAATTTTTGAATGCAAACCGGCTGGACCCGTACTCGGCCCTGCCGTGCACGTCGCCTGTCACATAGACCGTCATCAGTACGCACCCCACGGCAGGAGTTTGTCCCCGAGTCTCACGATCCGGTCATACAGCACCGTGTGCCGTTCGTCCGGGTTGCCGTCTCGGTGAAAATGGCCGTAATACCAGTGCTTATAGTCCAGGCGATCCTCGATCTCGTCGAGGAATCCGGTCAGCCGGTCCACATCAGGGCGTTCCCAGCCCGGGTCCGGGTAGAGCGTCGGCGAGAGCATGCGCGTGGCGCAGGTATGGGTGATGACGCAGTCGACCTTCCAGCCGACCTCGTCGAGCTTGGCCCGCGCGGCATCGAATTCGCGCTCGTCCGGAAGCTCCTGAGGCCACCAGCTGGAATACGGCACGCGGTATTCCCTGTCCACGCTCGTGGCACCGCCCATGGTGAAGACCGTCGAGCCGTCGAGCTCGAAGACCTCCCCGCGCATGAGGCGGCGGATAGACGAAGTATCCGACAGGCGTTGCGTCAGCCCACCGTGCCACAACTCCATGGGGCGCTCCGCCCAGTGATCGAAGCGCTCGTGGTTGCCGTCGACGAACAGCACCGTGTAGGGGCGCGACTCCAGCCAGGCGATATCGGCGCATTCCTCGGCAGAGAAATCCCACGGAAAGCCAAAGTCGCCGGCGACGATGAGATAGTCGTCGCTGGTAAGACTATCGCCGAGCCCCCAGTCGCGGAGCTTTTGCATGTCGAGTCCACTGTGGATGTCGCCCGTCACATAGACCGTCATCGAATCACCTCTTCCCTCTTGTACGCCGCCAGCTCGCGCTCGACCTGCCTGTCGCCGGTCTCGTTGACCCACCAGGGCCATTTCACCCGGCCGCACGGCTCGTCGACCCCGGCGAACCATTCCCTCAGCTCGTCGAGGCTCACCGGGGAGTGCCCGTTGGCATCGCAACCGACGTCGTAGCGCAGAAGGCCCTGCTTGCGGTTGAACTCGTTGTACGCGCCGCCGCTGCTGTGGATGTGCCCGTGGAGGTGCCACGATCCATGGTTCATGCCCTGCCAGTCGGCCATGGGGTAATGGCTCAGGACGATCTTCTGCCCGTCGATCTTGAGCACGCAGATCGGCGGCTCCACGGTGAAGGCGCCCGCGACCGCCGGCTGGGTCCAGTCCTTGTCGTGGTTTCCCGGGACGAGGTGGATGCGCCTGCAGGCAATCCGCTTGCGCAGCCCGTAAGCGTCCTGGGCGGTCATCTTGAATGAGAAATCCCCCAGGATGTAGAGCTCGTCGTCCACGGCAATCCTGCCGTTGATGCCGTCGACGATGGCGTCGTTCATCTGCCAAATCGTCTCCCACGGGCGGCCGGTGAACTTCAGCACGTTCTCATGCCCGAAGTGGGTGTCGCTGGTAAACCAGATCATATTTATGTCTCCTTCTGTCGCTAAAAAACGTTCTCCCTCGAGGTCAGGAGACGTTTTATGAGCGACATGAGGTGCATATCCCTCATGTTTCAAGCTCCAATCTGCCGGATTTGCCCAACTATAAGTTTACGCCCACGCGCGAACAGGATTTGATTTTTGAAATATGGACGAATTCCTCGTCAGGAGGGTAAAATGGTGCCGACGGCAGCCCAAGTTGTAGAGAGCTGGGCAGAGCCGTTGCTTAATGAAGTTGGGTCATCGTCTTAGCGACGGTGGCCTTTCTTTTTGGGCTTCGAACCCTGCTTGAGTGCCTTGGAAAGGCCGACAAGGGCCGTGAGGAGCGAGACCATAGCGGTCAGGAGCTTCACGAGCTCGGTGAAATCGGTCATGGGCATCACCTCCCATCAAATGGAGGGCTCTGCCCGGCACGAGGGCTGCCGACAGCAAGGACGATTCTATCAGAGCGGCTGACTCCCGCCGATCAATTCATACTCCTCATCCTCGCCGAATTGCGAGTATGGCAGAATCGGCACTGGATGGCAGCGCGCTAGGGCACCGACGATAGGCTTTCCAAAACTAGCGAGGCGTGTCGCCGCGCGAGTAGTCAGCGCGGTCGACGACGCGGTCGACCAGCTGCCTCGACACAGCACCGCCGCCGTGCGCCTGGCCCGCGGCGCGAACGCGGTCGTCACCGACATCGGGAACGGCGCCGGCGTAGCGGTTGCGAATCTCCCTTGCGTAACCGCGACGCGCAAGAAGCTCATCACGAACCGCCGGATCCTCAAACAGGTCTTCGTCGCACTTCGGTGCGATGAACTTCGGAAACAGGTTGTAGGCGACGCCCTTGCTCGCCTTCGCCTGCTCGACCCACGCCGAATACGCCTTCTTAAGCCGTTGGATGTAAATCTCACAGCGCTTCTCGTATGGAAGGGCTCGCTCTGCTTCCAGCACGTTATTTTTGAAGGCCGCCTCGAGCTGCTTGATCGCGAACCGCCCGTCAAGACGGGTCAGGTTGAAAGTGCACTTCGGGTTGCCGGCCTCTTTGATATCGAGATCTGTCGCATAGACACGATTGTTCTTGATGAAAATGTCTACGCCCCATGAGGCAAGTAATTTTTTGAACTGCTCCATATTCTTCGGGTGGTAGTCGTTGATTGCAATATGGATCAGCTCGCGCAGATTGTTTTTATAACTGTACTCTCCCCGATCGACAATCTCCTTTTCAATATCGCGCGGCTGTCGATCTCGAATCTTCGAATTCTTCTTTCCCTTTTCGAGCTGGGCGAGATTCCAGTCCTTATCGAGTTCACGAACCCATGAAGCGCGTTCGTACTTTCCATGCCGCCCGCCCGTCTCGCAACGCTTGCCAGTTAACAAATCGGTACGGTTGATCGCCATGTGCACTGCGTAGCGTTTTCCCGCCTTATCGCTTTCTTCGTGCAAAGCGAGAATCACTTGTTGATGCGGATAGTGCTTCGCAAGCCATTGCTCCGCGTAGGCCAAACATGCATCGGGGGTCATCTTGCCTCCGTTGCATGAGCATTCTTCCGGGAGGAACGCGAGGATCTGGTGTAGCAGGATTACGTTTTTGGCTCCGGCTCTCGACGGCTTGTCATGATGGAAAACCTTTCTGGTTCTATCCATTTTCGAAAACCAGCGATCGCTGTATTCGATGTTCCAGCCACCGCGCACAAGCGCATCTTTTCCGTTAATGTATTTACGGACGTTCTTTGCGTAGCGGTCGCTCGATACACTTTTCTGTTTGATAACCGTCACTTCACATCACCACCGACGAAATAGCGTTTTTCGAGCTCGTCGATAAAACGATCCAGCTTACGCCCAACTTGGTAAACCTTTTCGAGTGTGCGGAAAACAGCTTTCTCGTTGTACGCGAGAAGCCCCTGGGCGTTCACGAAGTACATCAGCTGATTGAGGTTTGTTCCTTCCTTCAGAAGTTCGTGATAGATCTTGTCAATCGACGCCCGATCGACATCGATTTTCTCAACATTCCCTTTGAGCAGTACGCGACGTGCGTACGAACTGACAGTCATATCAAGGGAATCAGCATTGCTTTCAATTTTCTTTTTTTCTTCCGGCGAGACCCGGACGTGAAT
>CABSBA010000130.1 GCA_902475825.1 uncultured Collinsella sp.
CTTCGAAAAGAACGTCATGAACGCCATCTCCGGCGACCATATTGACCGCTACCTTGATGGCAGAAATAAACAGATCGCAGGCGTCGTAGACGGCCATGAGCGACGAGATGCGCTTGGCGCACTCGATGGCGGTCGCGAAGTCGCCTGCCTGGTAGGCGCCGTGCAGCCTCACAAAGAGCTCGGGCTCCACGTTGGTGAGGCCACACAGAACGCCGTTGCCGCCGCTCGCGCGGTTGACCAGGTAGTACTCGTCGAAGCCGGAAAGGACCGAGAACTCGGGGTTGACCTTGCGGACGGCGCGGATGACCTTGCGCGTGTGACTGATGGTGTCGACCGTGTCCTTGATGCCGCAGATATTCGGATGGGCGGCGGCGAGCCTGGCCACGAGCTCGGGCGACAGGTCGGTGCCGGTGCGCGCCGGAAAGTTGTATAGCACGACGGGCAGGTTGGTGGTGTCTGCGATGCCACCAAAGTACTTTTCGGCAGCGTCGTCGGTGGGCCCGAAGTAGTACGGCGAGACTGCCAGAACTGCGTCGGCACCGGCCTTCTGGGCATAGCGCGTGAGTTCGAGGACGTTGTCGTAGGTGGTGTCACCCACGCCGACGAAGACCTTCATGCGGCCGGCGACCCGCTCGACGGCAAAGTCGATGACCGACTTCTTGTCCTCGAGGCTCACGCTGTAGAACTCGCCGATGCTGCCAAACAGCAGCACGCCGTTGATGCCCGCGTCGGCCAGGTGGTCCAGGTGCCTGCCCCACAGCTCGTAATCGATCTTTCCATCATCGTCGGTGATGGTGATGGAGGGGCAGAAGACTCCCTCAAACATGTGTCACTCGCTTTCCGGGGTCACACCCCCACGAATCCCTGCACTGCCGAGAAGGACCTAGAGGTAGTAGGCCTTGACGGCGTTATCGTAGAAGACACCCTGCTTCTCGGCGTCGGTGAAGACGTCGGAGTCCTCGATGAAGCTATAGAGGTCCTTGTAGTCGAACTTGGTGAGGACACAGGGGGAGTCGGTGCCCCAGATGATCTTGTCGGCGCCCAGGACGTCCTTCGCCATCGCGATGTACTCGAGCGCGGTGGGATACGGGTAGGCCTCGGGAGCGACGTTCCAGGGCAGCGCGGAGAGATCGACCCAGACGTTATCGTGGGCGAGGTACGGAAGCGCGCACTTGAGGACGTCGCCGTCCTCAAGGGACGGGGCGAGCAGGTGGCAGACGACAATGTGCAGGCCGGGGTACTTCTTGGCCAGGCGATATACGGCCTCGGGCTGGCAGCTGGACTGGTTGGGGCTGCCGATGTCGAGCACCAGAGTGGCGTCCTCGACCTGGGCGATCCTGTCGATGAGGACCGTCATCTCGGGGCCGTCGACCGCGAAATCGCGGTGGTAGCCGGAAAGGCCGCCGCCCACAGAGACCTCGAACTTGAAGACGTGGGCGTGCAGATCGTTGATGAAGTGCTCGAGGATCTGCTGGGCGCAGCGGCAGAAGGGGTCGAGCATTACCGCGGCTTTGAAGCGGTCAGGGTACTTCTCGGCGCATTCCATGGCGTACTCGTTCTGCAGGCCGTACAGGACGCCCTGCAGCAGGATGGCCTTCTCGACGTCGTTTTCGTCCATGACGTCCATGAAGGTCTCAACGAGGTACTCCTTGTCTCCCTTGCCCTCGGGGATGATACGGAACTCTTCGCCGGTGGCCCAGCGACAGTTGCCGTTGCCTAGGGGGCGCAGCTCTCCGGCCTTGCCCATGGAGCCGATGTGGTCAAAGACGTGGGCGTGTGCGTCGATCTTCTTCATTTTTTTCTCCTTACGTCAAACAATGTCTAATGGATATATGGTCAGTGACGGATACGCTTTGCTGCCAGGTGGGCACCACCTCCGGTCGAACCCGCAGGCGCGGGACATAGAGTGGCCTTGCAATCCGGACGCTAGGCGGACTGCTCCTCGGCCTCCATCTCTTCCTCGGTCACGTCGTCGATCGGGACGAAGAGCGTGAACAGGAAGGCGAGGCCAAAGGCGAGCGCCAGCGAGATGCAGAAGGGAACGAACGCGCGGCTCATGAAGACGGGCAGCGTGGTGAGCGCGGGCAAAGCGAAGGCGGTGCCGGCGCAACCGAACAGGCCTGCCACGGCGGAGCCAATGCCGCCGGCGACGCATGCGCAGACCATGGGCTTCTTGAGGCGCAGGTTCACGCCGTACATCGCGGGCTCGGTGATGCCCAGCAGCGTGGTGAGCGAGGCGGAGATCGCCTGGGAGCGGAACTTCTTGTTCTTAGTCTTGAGGGCGACGGCGAGCGCGGCACCGCCCTGGGCGAAGATCGCGCCGCCGAACAGGGCCATGATGGTGTCGAAGCCGTAGACCGCGACGTTGTTCATGGCAATGGGGAACAGGGCCCAGTGCAGGCCGAGGATGACGAGGAACGGCTGGAACGCGCCGATCAGCGCGCCGGCGACGAGCGGCGAGAGGTTGTAGACGGCCTCGTAGCCCTGCGCGAGCCAACCGCCCACGATGGTGCCGAGGGGGCCGAAGACGGCCAGGGTGAGCGGGACGATAACGATGATCGTGATAGGCGGCGTGAACAGGCCGCGGAAGGTCTCGGGGATGATCTTGTAGCAGGCCTTCTGGACCCAGCTCGCGCAGTAGATGGCAAGAAGGATGGGGATGACGGAGCTGGAGTACGTCGCCTTCGAGAGCTCGAGGCCAAACAGGTAGACGGGCGCGTCCGCCGCCATGATGGTGGTGATGGACGGATACACCAGGATGCAGCCGAGAAGGACGGCGGTCACCGTGTCAACATCGAAGCGCTTTGACGAGGTGTAAGCAAGAAACACCGGGATGAAGTAGAACAGCGAGTCGGCCATCGCGTTGAGGATCGCATACGTGGTCGAGTCGTCGGTGACCATGCCCGAGACCTGCAGAAGCGTCAGGATGCCCTTGAGGATGCCGACGGAGACGAGCAGGTTGATGATCGGGA
Source organism: uncultured Collinsella sp. (assembly GCA_902475825.1). Classification (GTDB taxonomy): domain Bacteria; phylum Actinomycetota; class Coriobacteriia; order Coriobacteriales; family Coriobacteriaceae; genus Collinsella. The sequence continues at coordinate 2,973 of CABSBA010000130.1, forward strand.
GGAAGAACGAAGACAGCAGGTCGATGACCGCGTTGACGCCGCGTTGGAACGCGTTGGGCGTCTTTTCTGGGGCTTGCGTGGTTGTCACGGTTTCTCTCCTTTCTGAAGCGTCCTGTCAGACGCTGGCCTACATATAGTTGCAGATGTGCGGAAGGGCGGTCTCGGTATAGCCAAGGGCCTCGGCGCAGACCTTGCGGCCGTTGCAGACGGCGATGATGTCGTCGAGCATCCTGTCGCGCATCTCCTCCATGGACTCGGGGCCGTAGATCGTCGGGCTCGCGTCGAGGTCGGTGTTATCCCTCATGGCCTCGTAGGTGCGCTTGTTGGCAGTCAGGCGATACACGGGCGCGATGGCGTTTCCGGTAGGGGTGCCAAGACCGGTCGAGAAGACCACGAGCTGGCAGCCGCCGGCGATGATGCCGCCCACGCTGGAGGGGTCGTTGCCGGGGGTGTCCATCACGACGAGGCCCTCGTGCGGATTGAGCTGCGCCGCGTACGGATAGACGGCGTTGAGGGGGCTGTGGCCTCCCTTGTGCACGCAGCCGAGAGACTTCTCCTCGAGGGTCGTGAGTCCGCCAGCCATATTTCCAGGGCTGGGGTTGCCCTCTCGCATCTCGGCGCCAAACATCTGGACGTACTTCTCGTAGTCGTAGACGATCTTGAGGATGTCGTCCGAAACCTGCTTGTCCTTCGCGCGGCGGGCGAGGATGTGTTCGGCGCCAAAGAGCTCGGGCGTCTCGCACAGCACGGAGGTGGCACCATGGTTGACGAGCCAGTCGGAGACCTCGCCGATCAGCGGATTGGAGCCAAGGCCGCTCGAGGGGTCGGAGCCGCCGCAGTTGGTGCCGAAGATGAGCTCGGAGATGTCAGTGGGCTCGCGGACGCACTGGTCCGCCTCGGCGACCATCTTGCGGGCAAGGCGCGTACCCTCCTCGATCGCCCTGATGGAGCCGCCGACCTTTTGGATGACCAGGGTCTCGACGGGCTTGTTGGTGCGCTCGCGAATCGCATCGACCACGATGTCGTTCTGGCAGCCCTCGCAGCCCAAGGAGACGCAAACGACGCCATAGATGTTCGGGTTCGCAGCGTAGCCTGCCAAGGCAGCAATAGTCACCTTCTGGTCGCAGTCGACCTGCGAACAGCCATTCTGGTTGTGGAAGGAGACGCAGCCCTCAACCGCGTTCGCGATCCTCTCCGTGGTGTCGGAGGCGCAGATGCTCGTGGGAAGGATCAGGACGTGGTTGCGGATGCCGACACGACCGTCCGGGCGACGGTAGCCCATGAAGGTGCGCGTGCCCTCCGCGGACGAGGAGGTCTTGGAGGCGACGGAGTCGGTGTCGGTGACGACGGAGTCCTTCAGGTCGTCGGAGCTGGCGCAGTTGTGCGTATGAACATGCTGTCCGCGCTTGATGTCCGTGGTGGCCACACCGATGAACTCGCCATACTTGACGATCTTCTCACCCTTGGGGATGTCCACGAGGGCAATCTTGTGGAACAGCGGGATGTCGTCGGTCACGGTAACGCTCGCCAGCGTGCCGTCCGGCATGGGATAGCGGGCCTCGGCGCCCGCCTCCAGTTGGTAGGTGGCGACGGCGACGTTGTCCCTCTGATCGATGACAACGGCGTTTTGGCCTTGGCTTACAGCGTCTGACATGTTTCCTCCCTATGTCCATTTGAATAACGTTCGTATTTACGAACGTTATTCGTTATACGGAACAATATATATGAAATGCTGAAGATCTCACACGGTCCCGCCGCGAATGGTTTTGGTTGGCCGGTGAACGGTTGCTTGAAGGGGCATGCCGCTATACTTACGGGGAAAGTTTGGGCGTTAATGAACAAGGAGAGTTGCCATGTCCTCGCGATATAATCCTGCTGGCCACCGCTCTACCTTGCGGGTTCTATCAATCTTTGAGGCCCTTTCGGCTACAAAGAGCGGACTTACCATGGCGGAGATATGCCGCATTGTCGGCGCTCCAAAAAGCAGTCTCTTCTCGATTTTGCACACCATGGCCGATTCAGATTACGCGAACTCCTTGACGCGTGCCTCGTCCGGGGTGATGGTGGCGCATTTGACGCCGA
>CABSBA010000131.1 GCA_902475825.1 uncultured Collinsella sp.
CAGCCGGTGCGGATTTGCGAAGCAAATACGCGGACGTCCCGTTGCCCGCTCCATCAGCCAAGGGGGATGCTGGGACACTCGGCTCGATCTGGTCTCCTTCGGCGGTTTCGTGGACCGGGGCATGCCGACCGCAGCCGGTGCGGATTTGCGAAGCAAATACGCGGACGTCCCGTTGCCCGCTCCATCAGCCAAGGGGGATGCTGGGACACTCGGCTCGATCTGGTCTCCTTCGGCGGTTTCGTGGACCGGGGCATGCCGACCGCAGCCGGTGCGGATTTGCGAAGCAAATACGCGGACGTCCCGTTGCCCGCTCCATCGAGCATGGGAGACATGGGGACGGCCAATTCAACAAAGTCTTCCTCCGCGGCTTCGTGAGGCCGAGGGGCTCGCCCGCAGCCGCTCTATGCTACAAAATGTTAGGTTAATGCCTACTGCCCATACTCGCACCTGCGCACGGTACAATGGTTGGGTTACGACCAACGTGCCAATAACCAAAAAGGAGCCGCTATGATCGATCGCTATACCCGCCCGGAGATGGGACACATCTTCTCCCTCGAGAACAAGTACGCCATTTGGCAGGAGATTGAGGTCCTGGCCTGCGAGGCTCAGGCGGAGCTCGGCAAGATCGGTATTTCCAAAGAAGAGGCCCAGTGGATTCGCGACCACGCCAACTTTGAGAAGGCGAAGGTTGACGAGATCGAGGAGGTCACGCGCCACGATGTCATCGCCTTCCTGACCAACATGAAGGAATATATCGACGCCGATGTTCCCGAGGGCGAGCCCAAGCCTAGCCGCTGGGTTCACTACGGTATGACCAGCTCCGACCTGGGTGATACGGCTCTGTGCTATCAGCTTACTCAGGCGTGTGACCTGATTATCGAGGACGTTAAGAAGCTCGGCGTGATCTGCAAGCGTCGTGCCTTCGAGGAGCGCAATACGCTCTGCGCCGGCCGCACCCATGGCATCCATGCCGAGCCGATGACCTTCGGTATGAAGTTTGGCTCTTGGGCATGGGAGCTCAAGCGCGATCTCGATCGTCTTGAGGACGCTCGCAAGAACGTTGCCTTCGGTGCCATCTCCGGTGCCGTCGGCACCTACAGCTCCATCGAGCCGTTCGTCGAGGAGTACGTCTGCGAGCACCTGGGCCTGGTCCACGATCCGCTGTCCACGCAGGTCATCAGCCGCGATCACCACGCCTACCTTGCCGGCGTGCTTGCCACTACAGCGGCCACCTGCGAGCGCATCGCGACCGAGGTCCGCAACCTGCAGAAGACCGATACGCTCGAGGCCGAGGAGCCCTTCCGCAAGGGCCAAAAGGGCAGCTCCGCCATGCCGCACAAGCGCAACCCCATCACCATGGAGAAGGTCTGCGGCCTGTCGCGCGTCGTGAAGTCCAACGCCCAGGTCGCCTTCGACAACGTTGCCCTGTGGCACGAGCGCGACATTTCGCACTCCTCTGCCGAGCGTGTCGCCCAGGCCGATAGCTTCATCGCGCTTGACCATATGTTCCAGTGCCTCATTCGCGTTATCGACGGCCTGCAACTGTATCCGGCCCGCATGATGGCCAACCTCAACAAGACTCGCGGCCTCATCTTCTCCTCTAAGGTCCTGCTGGCCCTCGTCGATACGGGCATCACCCGCGAGGATGCCTATGCTATCGTGCAGGAAAACGCCATGGCTACCTGGCACGAGGTGCAGGATTGTGTCTCCGGCCCCACCTTTAAGGAGCGTCTCGAGGCCGATCCGCGCTGCACCGTCAGCCAGGAGAAGCTCGACGAGATCTTCGATCCGTGGGACTTCCTCACCCGCATCGACACAGTCTTCGACCGCCTGGAGCAGCTGAGCTTCGAGTAGGGTTAACCTAATTCGACCGCTTGCGGATGCATTTCAACCTTTGGCGCCTTGCCCATCTTGGGTGAGGCGCTTTTTTATCGCCGCATCAGCCCCGGGTATAAAATGAAATCCGACTGCTGTTTCGATGAAGGGAGGCGTGTGCCCGGACGTATCAAGCGAGCCGCCATCGTCTCGTTTACGCTCGTACTTCTTGTTGCCGTCTGTGTGGGCGCCCTGACGTATACCGTTCGAAGCAGTTCTTCCTCCCCGAATGAAGCCGACAAAGACCTCCCGGTACTCAAAATCGGCGTTACGGATAACGACCCCTATGTGTATGTCGATACCACGGGCGATTACGCAGGTATCGATATTGACATCGCCCGCGAGGCCTGCAAGCGCGCGGGGATCAAGCCGCAATTTATCGACATATCTTGGAATGACCGTGATCGCCTACTCAAAAACGGCGATATCGATTGCCTGTGGTGCGACTATTCTCCCTGTTATCGCGAGGATAAGTATTACTGGACTGAGCCGTATTTGACCCTGACGGTTTCGGTCGCCGCCAAGAAAACGAGTGGCATCACGTCCTTGGCGCATCTCGATGGAAGCAAGACCATTGCGGTGATTGCGGGCTCGGTGAGCGAACGCCGATTGCTCGCAGGGGATCTGGAAATCTCGCCGGACGTGCAAATCAAATCGTATGGTTCTGCCGAACTCTGCAAGGCCGCCCTCGCCAAAGGGTATGTCGACTGTTGGATGGCGGACGTTCAATCGCTTGATCGACTCGTTGCCCAGTATCCTGGCGTTTATCGTGTGTTCGCCGACAACGTTATGACGGTTGACCTGGGCGTCGCGTTTGATGATAGCTATGAGGGGGAGTACGTCAAAAACCTCGATACCGCACTGTCCGACATGGATCGAGACGGCACGATAGAGCACATTGTGGACAATTACAAAGCAGGAGCGACGACAGGCGGGCAAGGAGCGGAATCATGACAAATGACGAGCGCCGCTTTCGCCGAAAGAGTTTAGCCGCAGTGGGCATCGGCATCGTGGCCAGCGTTGCCCTACTGAGTCTGCTCTATATGGTTGGCACGCATCGCTGCCTTGATAAAACGCTTGGGTTCGGCCAGGAAACCATGGTGTTTTTAAAAAATGCCTGCGAAAAATATGACCGATATGAACAGGGAAGAAAAACCGAGGCGACGCACAATTTGGATGCGGCGCTCGAGTCATTTGCGACGTTCTTGCCGCCTGATCGATTCGAAGTCAACGACGATCTGGTCGAGGAATATGTCCATACCGAGAGCCTTTCGGGAATGTTGGTCATGGACGCCGATGGTCATATGGTCGCCCATTACGATATCGACGGCCGCGATCCACTCATGCTGTGGCGAGAGGAGCTGGCCTGTTCGTCGATCGCATCGATGTATCGAGGGTCCAAAGTTTCCTACTCGACCGCTGTCGAGCGCCGCGGTGTCGACTTTGCCGTGAGTGCCGTTCCATACGGTGATGGGGTGGCGTTGGGGTATCGATCCCTTGCGGCTGAGCCCGCCGATGACTATTCATACACAATCGCCGACGTCCTTGTGAACAACACGTTCCATCAGAGTCCGACAGTGCTTGTGATGCGTGACGCGCAAATCGTTTCCTCAAACGATTCGACCGTCGATATAACCCTTGCCCGGCTTCTTGCCGATAGCGGAATTGACTGGAAAGACGAGGGCGTAACACGTATCGAATATCGGGGGACTACCTTATATGCCGTGCGTGCGGCATATAAAGACTACCGCCTGTTTGCGCTGTGTCCCAAATCCGAGGTCATGTCTGACAGGGTTTCATTTGTCGCCGTCGCCGTCTTGGTGTGCCTTGCGTTTTGGGTCGTGGTACTGTTGGCTCGAAATATCGTTGACCACCGCAATTTGGTCGAAAAGGATAAACAGCTTGGCATTATCAATGCCATAAGCGCCGTCTACGATTCGACCTTCCTTTTGCATCTCGACACCCTCGAGATCGAGGGAATCAATATGTCGCCAGCGATAGCGAAGATATTTGCCGAGCACAACGAGGCATATGACTTTATGGACACGGTCTGCCGGGATATCGTGAGCCCCGAAAGCCGCGAAGCGGTTGTGGGACTCGTAGATATAAGTACGCTTCGAGAACGTATGGAGGGCGTGCCGTACTTGACTGCGGAGGTGCGAGATTGCCGGGGTGCTTGGTACTCGCTGCAGGTTGTTCCCCAGCATCGCGATGAGCAAGGGCGGCTGGAATCGGTTGTCGTGGCGACGCTCAACATCTCGATGGCCAAGCATGCCGAGGAGCTGTCATACCAAGATAAACTGACAGGGCTTCGCAATCGCAACTATCTTGAATCACGCGGAGATAGCCTGGTGGACGAGGACTTGCCAGTGAGCGTGATTATGTTGGACTGCAATTATCTCAAACGGACCAACGACATCTATGGTCACGAGATGGGGGATGAACTGCTGCGACGGACGGCGTCCGTGCTGCGGCGGGTGGCTGGTGCGGATTACCTGCCGATGCGTGTTGGTGGCGACGAGTTTTTGCTGGTTTGCCCCCATACTGACAACGAGTCTGCGCTCGGGCTGGAACAGGATCTTCGTCTCGGTCTTGCCGCGGTAAGCGATGAGACCCTGACGGTCAGCGCATCGATTGGCGTGGCGACCGTCGAGACGGCTGGAAATACGCTGGCCGATGTATATCGCGTCGCCGACCACAATATGTATCGGGAGAAGCGCATGGTCCACGTACAGGGTGCGGACTGCTAATCTTGCCCCCGCCAGTCCAAGCATCGTAGGATGTTGAATCGGTGCTTGCGATAATAAGTCGGTCCAGGCGGGGATAATAGACGTCTGAAATTTCTTTCTGAGAGGGGATCTCAATGATTAGTTTTGACTACAAGCCTCAGGGTGTATGCTCTCGCAATATTCACCTCAATCTCTCTGACGATGGCAGCAAGGTGATGGGCGTTGAGTTTACCGGCGGCTGCGACGGCAACCTCAAGGCTATCTCCAAGCTGGTCGAGGGTGCTCCTGCCGATCGCGTAATCGAGGTTCTCGCCGGTAATACCTGCGGTATGAAAAAGACCTCCTGCGCCGACCAGCTTACACGCGCTATCGAGGCCGCTCGCGCCGAGATCGCCTAATGGGTATCGCCGACCACATCAAGAACGGAATATCGCGCCGCGGCTTC
>CABSBA010000132.1 GCA_902475825.1 uncultured Collinsella sp.
GAAATGTTTGTCTGAAGCGCGGCGGCGCACCTGTTGTAATATGTACGATTTAACATGCACGGCCTGGCGCGACAGTCGACGTCCGTTCTTATTTAAAAAGACCGCCGAGGTCTCCGTCCCGTGAGCATGGGCGGCCAGGAGAGTGCGCCCGTCACCTATATAGTGTCTCAGGGCGCGAGCCGCGCTTCCCACCAACGGGGCCAGACGCTCCTTGGAGCCCTTACCGCGCACCAGGACAAACCCGTCATCGATATGGATATCGCCCACATCGAGCCCAACCAGCTCACTCACGCGCAAGCCGCAACCGTAAAGCACTTCCAAGATGGCATGATCGCGCAGTCCCATCTCGCCCTCGGGAAAGTCTTGATCGAGCAGCGCCGAGACATCCTCCACCGAAAGGTATTCCGGCAGGCGATCTGCCTTTTTGGGCAGGCGCAACGCCGCCGTCGGGTTTTGGACCACGGCCCCATCGCGCACCAAAAAGGCATGCAGGCCCTTCACGGCAGCAAGCGCGCGCTCCACCGAGGCGTCGGAATAGCCTCCGTCGCGGCGATCGGCAACAAAGCCCTCCACGACCTGACGGCTCACATCTTCAAAAGACGCAATGTCAGCCCGCTCCAGATAGGCGCAGTACGTCGTCAGGTCACGACGGTAGGCCGCAATCGTATTGCGCGCCAAACCCCGCTCGACCGCAAGGTAATCGAGATACTCCCCCGCCACCACAGCGAGCGACGAGGGAGTAGCTTCGGTATGTTCTTGGTTCTCCGGCACCCTTAGTCCGTAGCGAGGTTCTTGGGCGTCACCTGCAGACGGTCGACACCCTCGTGCTGGCCGATCGAGGCACGCACGAACGCGCGGAACAGCGGCTGCGGGTTGGTCGGACGGCTCTTGAACTCGGGATGAGCCTGGGTAGCCACATACCACGGATGTACGTCGCGCGGCAGCTCGACCATCTCGACCAGGCGCTCGTCGGGCGAAAGACCCGAGATAACCAGACCAGCGCCCTCGAGCTGGTCACGGAAGGCGTTGTTGAACTCAAAGCGGTGACGGTGACGCTCGTAGACGAGCTCCTCGCCATATGCCTCGCGCGCGAGGGTATCGGCGGCAAGCTTGCACGGATAGGCGCCCAGGCGCATGGTGCCGCCCTTCTCGGTCACGTCCTCCTGCGAGCTCATCAGGTCGATGACACTATACGGGCCATCCGGATCGAACTCGGAAGAGCTGGCGCCGGCAAGGCCGACCACGTTGCGGGCAAATTCGCACACGGCCACCTGCATACCCAGGCAAATGCCCAGATACGGAATCTTGTGCTCGCGGGCGAACTCGGCCGCGAGGATCTTGCCCTCCAGGGCGCGCTTACCAAAGCCGCCAGGGACCAAGATGCCCGAGGCGTCACCCAGGACCTCGGAGACATTCTGCTCGTCGAGGCTCTCGCCATCGACCAGCTGCACGTCAACGTGGCGATCGTAGAACACACCAGCGTGGTGCAGGGCCTCGATAACCGACAGGTAGGCATCGGGCAGCTGCGTGTACTTGCCCACGACGGCGATCTTCACCTTGTCGGCGTGCTGGTTGGCATGGTTCTGCTTGCGCAGGAACTCGTTCCACTGACTCATGTCGCGCTCACGCGGGTCCAGACCCAAACGCTCGCAAATGCGCAGGTCAAAGTCCTGCTCGGCGAGCAGCTGCGGAACATCGTAGATGCTCGCGCAGTCCTCGTTGGTAAAGACGCAGTCGGTGTCGACGTCGCAGAAGCTTGCGATCTTGCCGCGGATGGCATCGTCGATATGGTGATCGGAGCGCAGAACGATAATATCGGGCTGGATACCAAAGCTGCGGAGCTCCTTGACGGAGTGCTGCGTCGGCTTGGTCTTGACCTCGTGGGCGGCGGCGATATAGGGAACGAGCGACACGTGGATGTAGCAGACGTTCTCGGGGCCGGCCTCCTTGCGATACTGGCGGATGGCCTCGACAAACGGCTGCGATTCGATGTCACCGATGGTGCCGCCCAACTCAGTGATGACCACGTCGGAGCCGGTCTGCTCCTCAATACGACGGAACTTATCCTTAATGGCGTTCGTGACGTGCGGGATCACCTGCACGGTGCCGCCCAAAAAGTCACCGCGACGTTCACGGGCGATCAGGCTCTTATAGATGGCACCAGTCGTAAAGTTGGAATCGCGGGTCAGGTTCTCATCAATAAAGCGCTCGTAGTGGCCCAGGTCCAGATCGGACTCGTAGCCGTCCTCGGTCACAAAGACCTCGCCATGCTGGAACGGGCTCATGGTGCCGGGGTCGACGTTCAGATACGGGTCGGCCTTTTGCATCGTTACCTTGTAGCCGCGCGACTTGAGCAGACGGCCCAGCGAGGCCGCGGTAATACCCTTGCCCAGAGACGAAACCACGCCGCCGGTCACGAACACATGCTTGGTCATATTGAGTTACCTGCGCTTCCCGTAGAAGTTGTCCATACACATCTTACGGGTCTTCATTGTAATACTCGCGACGCGCGCCGCACACAATTTTTCTTACGCGCAATCGCATTTCTCCATCTCGAAACAAAACGCCGCCCGGTTGCCCAGGCGGCGTCGTTTCCACTATGAATGCGCGCCGTTATCGATCGGCGACTTCGTCCTTGATCAAGTCCTGCACGAGCATACCGGCACGGATGCCCTCTAGATACCATTCGCCACACTCCGTAAGACAAATACCATTTGCGAGCTGGCCGCCGTCGTCGCTGTAGCGCGAGACGACCTCAATGATGTCTTCGGATTCCAAGCGTTCAATTGCCGCGCGGGCGCGATACGGAGACACCCCCACACGCTCGGCAAGCGTCTTTCGCGAAAAGTCATAAAATCCGCCGTTGTCTTCGGACTGCTGTGCGATCTCCATCAGCACCTGCACCTCGACACGCTTCATATCGTTGACACTCGCACGACCCTTGCCAGCCATGGCAGCCTCCTCAAACCGAGCACGGGCATCACTTGCACCGTGCGCGACCGGCACACCCCATGATGGCCGGCAACATCCATCATGCGGCATCCCCGCAAAAGGATGAAACAATTAGGGTTATTGTATACCGCCCAAATCACTTATAGGCAGGTAAACGGGCTAATTTTAGGTTAAACGGTAGCTTTGTTGATAAAAGGGGCACACCGAATGTATATCCGATGCGCCCCTTTCAGACCAATTTATCCAGGCTTAGCGGTGGAAGAAGCCACGGCGCTCGAACTTGGGCTCGCAGCAAACGTTGATGCCCAGCTTGCGCAGCACCGTCTCGTCCGTCGGCGAGATGATCACGCTAAAGAAGGCATCGCAGCCACGCAGCTGCTCCAGGCCCGAAAGGACGCGGGCCGCCGTCTCGCTCGTTGCCGAGGTGATCGAGAGTGCCATAAGCGTCTCGTCGGTGTGCAGGCGCGGGTTCTTGCTACCCAGGAAATGCGTCTTGAGCTTGCTGATAGGCTCGATCGCCTCATCGCTAATGACCTCGAGCTCAAGGTCAACGCCCGAGACATGCTTAAGTGCATTCATGATGAGCGAGCTCGCGGCGCCCAGGCGCGTGGAAGTCTTGCCGGTCACCACGGAGCCATCGGGCATGACCATGGCGCCTACGGGGCCACCCGTCAGCTGCTCCCTGGTAAGAGCGGCCGAGCGTGCCGGCGAGTAGTTCTTGTCGATACCGGCCTTCTTCATAATGATCTTGAGACGGTCGACTTGCTCATCGCCCACGCCGGTACGGCGCACATTTTCGACCGCGGTAAAGTAGCGGCGGACGATCTCCATCTTGGAAGCGTCGCGGCAGGCATCGTCATCGGTAATGGCAAAACCGACCATATTAACGCCCATGTCCGTGGGGCTCTGGTAGGGGCTCTTGCCCAGGATCTTTTCCATCAGAGCACGGACCACCGGGAAGGCCTCGACGTCACGGTTGTAGTTGACCGTGGTCTTGTTGTAGGCCTCCAAGTGGAAGGAGTCGATGATATTGGCATCGTCGAGGTCAGCCGTGGCGGCCTCATAGGCGATGTTGACCGGATGCGTGAGGGGCAGATTCCAGACCGGGAAAGTCTCGAACTTGGCATAGCCGGCGGCGGTGCCGTGCTTGTGCTCGTGATAGAGCTGAGACAGGCAGGTGGCGAGCTTGCCCGAGCCGGGGCCGGGAGCGGTGACCACAACGAGCGGACGAGTGGTCTCGACAAACTCGTTCTTGCCATAGCCGTCGTCGGACACGATCAGGTCGACGTCATGCGGATAGCCCTCGATGGGATAGTGCAGCTTGGCGGGAATGCCGAGCGCGTTTAGGCGATTACGGAAGACGTCAGCGGCGGGCTGGCCTGCATACTGGGTGATGACCACGGCCGCGACAGCAAAACCATTGCCGCGGAACAGGTCGACCAGGCGCAAAACGTCCTCGTCATAGGTAATGCCCAGGTCGCCACGGGCCTTATTCTTCTCGATGTGGTTCGCGTTGATCGCGATGATGACCTCAACGTCATCGGCAATGCTCTTGAGCATGCGGAACTTGCTGTCCGGTTCAAAACCCGGCAGCACGCGACTCGCGTGATAGTCGTCAAACAGCTTGCCGCCAAACTCCAAATACAGCTTGCCGCCAAACTGCGAGATACGCTCCTTAATATGAGCGGCCTGCAGCTCGATATACTTCGCGTTGTCGAAACCCTGGCGCATGAATGGCTCCCGTCCCGTTTCAAATTAATGTTCTAGGCGATTATAACGGAGCAGACCCTTCCCAACACCCAAGCAGCCAACGGGCATCAACCAAACACGCCATCGATAAGTTGCGGTGAAATAGTTCCCGCTTAGCCCTCCGGGGGGGCCAAACAGGAACTATTCCACCGCAACTTCCCCTTTTGGCGCAAAGTAACCTGATCCCTTTGCACCAACAACAGAAACGTCGCAGGTTGAGCATAAGTCAGCGAGCGACGTCCAGGACGTACAAGTTGGCATGAAAAAGGCAAGGCATAGACCTTCTGGTCATACCTTGCCTTTTAAATGACAAATTGTCGTTCTGGGCGGCGCGCAGCGTCGACTG
>CABSBA010000133.1 GCA_902475825.1 uncultured Collinsella sp.
TTGCAGACGGTACCGGCCTGCAGCAGGCCGAACTTACCAATGCAGGGCTCGTCGGCACCCAACTCGTCCATCAATTCGCGCTCGGCGACCAAGAACTTGGCAGCCGCCAGCGCCGCATCGTGTGATTCGTTTACGGGAACGCCGTAAGTCTTGGCGATATGGATACTTGTCCCGTGAATGCGCACGTGCGTCTCACTCGAGCGCGCCAGCAATGGACCGGAGCAGCTCGCCAACGTGTTTGCAGGCAGGTCGGGCCATACGTGGAACCCGAAGATGCGATCTGCCCCATAGCGCTCGAATACGCCGCTCTCACACACCGTCTTGGCGCCACCGGTCGTTTCCTCGGCCGGCTGAAACACAAAGAGCACGTTGCGCTTGATGGCACCCGGCTGCTCACGAATCGCTCGGTCGACAAAAGTCGCCGCCGCGAGCGCCATGGCCATGTGACCGTCGTGACCGCACGCATGCATCTTGCCGGGATGCGTCGAGGCAAAGGCCGCGCCCGTTGCCTCCGCGATGGGCAGGGCATCCATGTCGGCGCGAATCGCCGTAGCATGCGCGGCGCCCGTACCGGCATCGAAGAAAGCGCAGACACAGCTGGGACACGGATGGGTCACCTCGCAGGCGAGCGGCCTCAACACGCCCTCAATATAAGCGATAGTCTGTGGAAGATCGAAGTCGAGCTCCGGGATCCTGTGCAAGTCGCGCCGATAGCGACGGAGTTCTTGGAGCTCGGTCATAAAGGTTCCTTTCATAGGTGCGCGCCAGTTGCCATCTTATTGTGCCGCAAGATTGCCGCACTCTTATTTCCAGCATATCCCTGCATTTTTTAAACGTTATATACGAATACTCTTGTTTGGTAAAGTGCAACGTGGTAGGGTCGTTACCACTTGATAGAGGCGCGGGCACGAAGAACCGCGGGCGAGCCGGCAGGCTTTGACCCCGCGGGGAGGCGAAACCCGCCGAACTGGGCTTTTCGGGCACGAACAACCTGGTGGGCCTGCGGGAAACACCCGCAGGACTGTCTGCAGCAATGCAGGAGCGCTATCCGGACATTGGGTCCACGCTATGCGGATTCGATGCGCAGATGGCGCCGTCTGGATAGCGAGGTTTACGGGACATGGCATTGACCCCCAACGAGGCATATGCGGCCAAGCAGCCGTTTGTGGACAAGGAGACGCTCGAGCATATCGTCGAGCAGTTCCCCACGCCGTTTCATCTATATGACGAGGCGGGCATCCGCCGCAACATGCAAGAGGTGCGCGACGCCTTCGCATGGAACCCGGGCTTTAAGGAATACTTTGCCGTCAAGGCAAATCCCAACCCGGCGCTCATCTCCATTCTCAACGAATACGGTTGCGGCTGCGATTGCTCGAGCTATACCGAGCTCATGATCGCCCGCTCGCTGGGCATCACGGGACACGACATCATGTTCTCGTCCAACGATACGCCGGCTGCCGACTTTGAGCTCGCCGACAAATTGGGCGCCATCGTCAACTTTGACGACATCAGCCACATCGAGTTCTTTGAGCGCGTCGCGGGCCCCATCCCCAAGACGGTCAGCTGCCGCTTTAATCCGGGCGGCCTGTTCCAGCTCTCCAACGGCATCATGGATAACCCCGGCGACTCCAAATACGGCATGACCACCGAACAGCTCTTTGAGGCTTTCCGCATGCTCAAAGCCAAAGGCGCCGAGGACTTTGGCATCCACGCATTCCTTGCCAGCAACACCGTCGCCAACGACTACTACCCCAAGCTCGCGCGCATCCTCTTTGAGCTTGCCGTGCGCCTGGAGCGCGAGACCGGTGCACATGTCGCCTTCATCAATCTGTCCGGCGGCGTCGGCATCCCCTATCTACCCGAGCAGCAGGCCAACGACATTCACGCCATCGGCGAGGGGGTGCACGCGGCCTACGACGAGATCCTGGTTCCCGCCGGTATGGGCGATGTGGCCATCTGCACCGAGATGGGCCGCTTTATGATGGGGCCCTACGGCTGCCTGGTCACCAAGGCTATCCACGAAAAGCAGATCTACAAGGACTATATCGGTGTCGACGCAAGCGCCGTCGATCTGATCCGTCCTGCCATGTACGGCGCCTACCACCACATTACGGTAATGGGTCAGCCGGGTGGCGCCGACAAGACCGCGGCGCCTGTCGCAAACACGTACGACATTACGGGCAATCTGTGCGAGAACAACGACAAGTTCGCCATCGATCGCGAGCTGCCGCATATCGACATGGGTGATGTGCTCGTGATTCACGATACCGGCGCGCATGGCTACTCCATGGGCTACAACTACAACGGCCGTCTGCGCTCCGCCGAGGTGCTGCTGCGCCCCGATGGCTCGGCTGACCTCATCCGCCGCGCCGAGCGCCCGGGCGATTACTTTGCCACACTCGACGTGCTGCCGAGCGGCCGAGAGCTGCTGGCCAAGTCGCGCGCCGAAAGTGCTCGCCGTCGTGCCCAAGACGAGCGCCTGGCAGTCGCCGCCCAATGGAACAAACGCATCCAGATCGCGGACGCGAAGGAGAAGAACATGGACATCCGCAATCTCGAGGGCTCAATCGTCGCCCTTGTTACGCCGTTTAAAAAGGACGGCAGCGTCGACTTTGACGCGCTCGAACGCCTTATCGATTTCCACCTGCAAAACGGCACCGATGCCATCCTCACCCTGGGCACCACCGGCGAGAGCGCCACGATGACCGATGACGAGGACAACTCCGTCGTCGCCGCCGTGGTCAAGCATGTTGCAGGACGCGTCCCCGTCATCGCCGGCTCGGGCTCCAACTCCACGCAGACGATGCTCACCAAGTCGCTCACCTACCAGGGCTTGGGAGCCGACGGCCTGCTGCTCATCACCCCCTACTACAACAAGTCCAACGAAGAGGGCATCTATCAGCACTTTAAGACCGTCGCCGATGCTGTGGACATCCCCTGCATCCTGTACAACATCCCCGGCCGCTGCGGCTGCGGCATCAGCGAGCGCAACGTAGAGCGCTTGGCCGCGCACCCCAACATCATGGGTATTAAGGAAGCCTCGGGCAACGTCGCCTACGCGGCCAAGATCGCCCACCTGCTGTCCGACGACTTCCGCATGTACTCGGGCGAGGACGCGCTCACCGTGCCGCTCATGAGCCTGGGCGCCTCGGGCACCATCAGCGTGTGGGCCGACGTTCAGCCGCAGCTTGTGCATGACATGTGCCGCGCCTATTTGGACGGTGACGTGGCACGCGCCCGCAATATCCAGATTGCCGGCCAGCCGCTCATCAATGCCCTCTTTAGCGAGGTCAACCCCATCCCCGTCAAGGAAGCGCTCGCTCAGATGGGTATGATCGAGGCAAACTACCGCATGCCGCTGTGCCCCATGGCCAACGACACGCGCTCTGCACTTACCGATGCTCTGAAGGGAGCTGGTCTGCTTGATTAAGACCGTCATTATGGGAACGGGCCGCATGGGCTCGCTCATTCGCACTACCGCCGAGAGCATTGTCGACGCCGCCGGTCAGCCCGTTTTCGACATCGTCGCCCAGATCGGCTTCGACTTGTCCGAGCTCGAGAACGCCCCGGCAGCCGACGTCATCATCGACTTCTCGAACGTCGTGGCCTTCGATGCCGTCGTCGCCTATGTCGAGCGCACGGGCGCAGCGTTGGTCTCGGGCACCACGGGCTACACACCCGAGCAGATGGATCGCCTGCGCGAGCTGGGTCAGAACGCCCGCGTCATGCACTCCGGCAATTATTCCATCGGTATCGCAGCCCTGCGTCATCTGGTAGCACAGGCCACACGCGAGCTGCCCGGCTTTGACTGCGAGATCGTCGAGACACACCATAACCAAAAGGTCGACGCCCCCAGCGGCACTGCCAAGTTGTTGCTCGACGCCGTGGTCGAGGCCGAGCCTGAGGCTGGCTACCACCCCGTCTATGGCCGCGAGGGCATGTGCGGCGCGCGCGACCCCAAGGAGATCGGCATGCACTCGCTGCGCGGCGGCACCGTCGCCGGCGTGCACGAGGTAAGCTTTTTCGGCCAGGACGAGGAGGTCACGCTCACGCACCGCGCCACGAGCCGTCAGATCTTCGTCAACGGCGCCCTGGCAGCCGCGCAGAAGCTCGTCACCCGCGAGCCTGGCTTCTATACGTTCGACCAGGTCATGTTTGCCTAACCAGGTATCAACCGGATCCACTCAAAGGAGAGACAGCAAATGAGTAATGCAGCCGAGATGGATGCACAGGAGATTATCAACTACATCGCAACCGCGCCCAAGAAAACGCCCGTCAAACTGTACGTGCGCGAAAAGCCGGGCATGAAGGTCCAGTGGGGCAATGCGCACGTCTACGGCGGTCGTCGTGGCAAGACCGTCTTTGGTGACTGGGATGAGCTCAAGGCCATCCTCGATGCCAATGCCGACTCCATCGACTACTACGATGTGGAGAACGACCGCCGCAACTCCGCCGTCCCCATGCTCGACCTTAAGGGCATCAACGCCCGCATCGAGCCGGGCGCGATTATCCGCGACCGCGTCGAGATTGGCGACCGCGCCGTCATCATGATGGGTGCCATTATCAACATCGGCTCCGTCATTGGCGAAGGCTCCATGATCGACATGGGCGCCGTGCTGGGCGGCCGCGCCACCGTGGGCAAGAACTGTCACATCGGCGCCGGCACCGTGCTGGCAGGCGTTGTGGAGCCCGCCAGCGCCACGCCCGTCATCATCGAGGACGACGTTATGATCGGCGCCAATGCCGTGGTCCTGGAGGGCGTGCACGTAGGCAAGGGCGCTGTCGTTGCCGCCGGCGCCGTGTGCGTCGAGGACGTCCCCGCCGGTGCCGTCGTGGCCGGTGTCCCCGCCCGCGTCATCAAGATGCGCGACGAGAAGACCGACAGCAAGACCGGCCTGGAAGAGGGTCTGCGCCAGCTCTAGGGTTACGCGGTTTTACCAAACCGCGTAACTAGTCGACGCTGCAAACGACCCAGAGCGGCAATCTGACGTTCAATCGTCGCCGTGTCCGGCGTACGCGCGTGGGACATGGCCCTGCGC
>CABSBA010000134.1 GCA_902475825.1 uncultured Collinsella sp.
AGAATTATGGCGAACAACCATACTGCGGGCACTGCTGCCCGCACCTTCGCGCCCAGCGAGCTTTGCCAGCGCATGCTGGCCAAAACCAGCAAGGGCACCTGTGGTCCCTGCATCCTGTACCTTGAGGATGGGACCATTTTTTATGGCCGTGCATGCGGTGCCGAGGGTACCGCGACCGGCGAGGTCTGCTTCAATACCTCGCTTGAGGGCTACTTTGAGGTCATGACCGACCCGAGCTATGCCGGCCAAATCGTTACCATGACCTATCCGCAGATCGGTAACTACGGCATCGACGAGACCGACGTCCAGTCGGCCTTCCCCGGTGATACCGCCCGCTCCGCGAGCGCTCCCGCCATGCGCGGCATGATCGTCCGCGACATGTGCGCCACGCCTTCCAACTGGCGCTCGGCCGTCAGCGTGCCGGAGTACCTGCGTGCCCACGGCATCGTCGCTATCGAGGGCGTCGACACCCGCGCTCTTGTGCGCCACCTGCGCGACAACGGCTCCAAGATGGGCATTATCTCGACGGAAATCTTTGACGTCGTCGAGCTTGCCGAGCGTCTGGCCGCAGCGCCGACGCTGGTGGGCGAGAACCTGGTCAAGACCGTGAGCTGCCCCGCGCCTCATGCCTTTGCTGCGAGCGACCTGCCTGCTACGCATGACTTTGCGCTTGCCCCTGCCGCTCCTGCCCGCCACAAAGTGGTCGCCTACGACTGCGGCGTGAAGCGCGGCATCCTGGAGGGCCTGGTCCGTGCCGGCTGCGACCTTACTGTCGTGCCATGGGATACGCCCGCGAGTGAGGTGCTCGACATGAATCCCGACGGCGTCTTTTTATCCAACGGCCCCGGCGACCCCGATGCCGTGGTGGAGACCTACGAGCAGGTGCAGCAGCTGATCGGCAAGGTGCCGGTCTTTGGCATTTGCCTTGGTCACCAGATGATCAGCTTGGCGTGCGGCGCCCAAATGGAAAAGCTTAAATTCGGTCACCGTGGCGGTAACCAGCCGGTTATGAACCTGGTGAGCCGTCGCGTGGAGATCACCGCGCAAAACCACGGCTTTGGCCTGCTGTTCCCCAGTCTGGGCAAACTGATCCCGGAGCTTTCCGGCGGCGAGACCGAGCATGCGGCCGATGGCGACCTGCGCGCCTGGGTGCGTCGCGGCATCGCGCCGGTCGTGATGAACGAGCGCTTCGGCCGCATTCGCCTGACGCACGTGAACCTCAACGACGGCACCGCCGAGGGCATCCAGCTGCTCGACGCCCCGTGCTTCTCGGTCCAGTACCACCCCGAGGCCTCGCCCGGCCCCACCGATGCCCACTATCTCTTTACCGCCTTTACGCGACTCATGGACGGCGAGGAGAACTACCTGGACATCGACACCGCGAAGGACCGCCTGCGGGGCTGGAATTTCGCCGAGACCGCCGCGACCGAGACCGAGGAGAACTAACATGCCGAAACGTACTGACATCAAGCGTATCCTCGTCATTGGTTCGGGCCCCATCGTTATTGGCCAGGCCTGTGAGTTCGACTACTCCGGCGCCCAGGCCTGCAAGGTGCTCAAGGAGGATGGCTTTGAGGTCATCCTGGTCAACTCCAACCCGGCGACTATCATGACCGACCCGGGTCTTGCCGACCGCACCTATGTTGAGCCCATCACCGCCGAGTTTATCGAGCGTGTGATCAAGAAGGAGCGCCCGGACGCGCTGCTGCCCACGCTGGGCGGCCAGACCGGTCTGAACGCTGCCGTCGAGCTGGCAAAGGACGGCACGCTCGACAAGTATGGCGTCGAGATGATCGGCTGCGACCTGGCCGCTATCGAGCGCGGCGAGGACCGCAAGCTCTTTAACGAGGCCATGGCCGAGATCGGCCTGGAGGTCGCGCGCTCGGGCTATGCCTACAGCGTGGCCGACGCCGAGGCTATCGCCGAGCGCGTGGGCTATCCCTGCGTACTGCGCCCGAGCTTTACCCTCGGCGGCGCCGGCGGCGGCATCGCTCATACCCACGAGGAGCTCGTCTCCATCGTGAGCCAGGGCTTGGAGCTTTCGCCCGCCCACGAGGTGCTGGTCGAGGAGTCCATCGAGGGCTGGAAAGAGTATGAGATGGAGGTCATGCGTGACCACGCCGGCAACGGTATCATCGTGTGCTCCATCGAGAATCTCGACCCCATGGGCGTACACACCGGCGACTCCATCACCGTGGCGCCGGCGCAGACGCTCTCCGACCTTGAGTATCAGCGCATGCGCGTGGCCTCGCTCGCCATTCTGGAGAAGATCGGCGTCGAGACCGGTGGCTCCAACGTGCAGTTTGCCGTGAATCCCAACACCGGTCGCCTGATTGTCATCGAGATGAACCCGCGCGTGAGCCGTTCGTCTGCGCTGGCCTCCAAGGCCACGGGTTTCCCCATCGCTAAGGCTGCCGCTCGCCTTGCCGTGGGCTACACGCTCGACGAGATCGTCAACGACATTACCAAGGCAACGCCCGCCTGCTTTGAGCCCACGATTGACTACTGCGTGGTCAAGGTGCCGCGCTTTGCCTTCGAGAAGTTCAAGGGCACCGACCCCACGCTCACCACACGCATGAAGGCCGTAGGCGAGATCATGGCGATCGGCCGCACCTTTGAGGAGGCCTTCGGCAAGGCCATGCGCTCGCTGGAGGACGGCCATCAGGGCATTTGCGCCGGTGGCAAGGAGGGTGCCGACAAGCTGAGCGACGACGAGCTCGCCCAGGCTGTGGCCACCCCGACCGAGCACCGCATCTTCTTTGTGGTCGAGGCCCTGCGCCGCGGCTGGGACATCGCCCGCATCCATGCCGTCTGCGGCATCGATCCGTGGTACCTCAACCGCATCAACGATATGGTGCAGGTCCAGGAGAGCGTCCGCGGCCTGCATGTGGAGGACATTGACGCCGACGCGATGCGCCTGCTCAAGCAGTACGGCACGAGCGACGCCGAGATTGCCGCGCTGACCGGCTCGGATGAGCGCTTTGTGCGCGCCTACCGCAAGGGTCTGGGCGTGGTTCCCAGCATGAAGACGGTCGATACCTGCGCTGCGGAGTTCTCGAGCGCCACGGAGTACCACTACAAGACGTACGAGAACATCTACCGCACGAGCCCGGATGCCAAGAAGTGCGTTGCCCCCGACGAGACCACGCCGGCGGACAAGCCCAAGGCGATGATCCTGGGCGCCGGCCCCAACCGCATTGGTCAGGGTATCGAGTTCGATTACTGCTGCGTGCACGCGAGCTACGCGCTGGCGGCCCGCGGCTTCGAGACCATCATGGTCAACTGCAACCCCGAGACCGTCTCGACTGACTACGACACGTCCGACCGCCTGTACTTTGAGCCGCTCACCTACGAGGACGTCATGGACGTCATTGACGTTGAGCGACCCGACGGCGTCGTGGTGACGCTCGGCGGCCAGACCCCGCTTAAACTGGCGCGCATGCTCGAGGAGAGCGGCGTGAACATCATGGGTACCAAGCCCGATGCCATCGACTTTGCCGAGGACCGCGAGCGCTTCGCCGCTCTGCTCGACAAGCTGGGCATCATGTACCCGCCGGCGGGCCAGGCCACCTCGTTTGAGGAGGCCGAGGCCGTGGCCGCGCACATCGGCTACCCGCTGCTGGTGCGTCCGAGCTACGTGCTGGGCGGCCGCGGCATGATGATCGCCTACGATGCCGAGCATCTGCGCGATTACATGGCCGAGGCTGCGCGCATTAGCCCCGACTATCCGGTGTACCTGGACCGCTTCCTGGAGGGTGCGATCGAGTCCGATGTCGACGCCCTGTGCGATGGCGAAGAGGTCTATATCGGCGGTATCCTGGAGCATATCGAGGAGGCCGGTATTCACTCCGGAGACTCTGCGACCTGCATCCCGCCGTTCAGCTTTAGCGAGAGCCTGCAGGCGAAGCTTCGCGAGACCACGCGCCGCATCGCGATGGCGCTGGGCGTACGCGGTCTGGTCAACGTGCAGTACGCCATCAAGGGCGAGACCGTCTACGTGATCGAGGCAAACCCGCGCGCGAGCCGCACCGTGCCGTTTATCTCCAAGGCCACCGGCGTGCCGCTGGCCAAGTGCGCGGCGCGTATCATGGCGGGCGATTCCATCGCGAGCCTGGGCCTGCCGAGCGACGAGCGTCAGCTCGATTGGTTCTGCATGAAGGAAGCCGTTATGCCCTGGGGTCGTTTCCCGGGAGCCGACGTTATCCTGGGGCCCGAGATGAAGTCGACGGGCGAGGTCATGGGTATCGCCAAGAGCTATCCCGAGGCATACGCCAAGACGCAGCTGGCGATCGACTACAAGCTGCCCGATCCGAGCTGCGGCAAGGTGTTCATCAGCGTGTGCGACCGCGACAAGCGTCACATCCTTTCGGTCGCGCGTATCCTGCGCTACCTGGGCTTTGATATCTGCTCCACCGAGGGTACGGCGCGCGTGCTGCGCGGCGGCAACGTGACGTGCGAAGTCGTGGAGAAGATCAGCGGCCCGCACGACGGCGAGCGTCCCAACATCGGTGACCTCATCGCCGATGGCAAGATTGCGGTAATCATCAATACGCCGTACGGCCCGGGCTCACGTGGCGACGGCTATCTGCTGCGTACCGAGGCCGTGCGCCGCGGCGTGACCTGCGTGACGGCGATGTCTGCGGCCAACACGTACGTGAGTGCCATCGAGGCCGTGCGCGAGGACCAGCAGGGTCACGGCAGCGCTAACGACATGGGCATGGACGTCATCGCCCTGCAGGACCTGCCGCAGCACACGGTGTAGTGTGACCTGTCCGGCCGGGGCGGGAGGCGGACACTTTCTCTCGGAAACTGGGCTTCGCGAAGTTTTCCGAGAGAAAGGACCGCCTCCCGCCCCGGCCTGCGGTGACTCGGTAGGACCGTGTGCGAAGGCGTGCTGCGCTGATCGACACCCACCTACGGTGAGATCTCAAGCTGATA
>CABSBA010000135.1 GCA_902475825.1 uncultured Collinsella sp.
GTTCAAGCTGCCACCAGCCTCTACGCCGGCTCACTCAAAACCTCCGTTTCGATGTTTGGCGGCGAGGGGGCCGTCGGCGCCCAAGAGATCGCTTCATCATTCGATTGGACCTCTCTGGTTCTCGGCATCGTCCTGTTCATGCTTTCCCAGCTCTTCTTGTACGCCCGAGAGCTGTACCTCGACTCCGACGAGATTGCGTAAGGAAACGCCATGCCCGTAATTGTTCGCCTCGACAAGATCATGGCCGAGCGAAAGATTTCCTCGAACGAACTTGCCGAAAGGATTGGAACCACGCCCGTGAACCTGTCCCGTATTAAAAAAGGGCATATTCGCGGCATTCGCTTCAACACACTCGAGCAGCTATGCCTCGCCCTTCGTTGCCAACCCGGAGACCTTCTCGAAGTCATGAGCGAAGAGGATGCCCGAAAGGAGTTCGGACTCGATTGGTCCGCTGAGGATTAGAGGGCGGTCGTACTCGCCCTGCACACGGGGATGCGAATCGGCGAGGTCTGCGGCCTTCGGTGGTGCGATGTGGATTTCGAGACGGGCCTGATCTCGATCAGACACTCGGTGGCGTACGCGAAGGGAATGGGTTCGTTCATCAAGGACACCAAGACCCATGACGCCAGGGGTATCCCCATCGACCCGGTCGGCCTACTCCCCTTCCTGAAGGAGACCCACGAGATCGACTGCGGAAAGCTGCGCTTGCGCGGCCTTACCGGGGCGGTCGAGATCGGGGACTGCTACATCCTGTCGGAGCCGGGCGCGACCTTCGCGACGACAAGCTATATCCGCAGGGCGTTCAAGACGTTCTCGGAGACCAACGGCCTCATGGGCACCAACGACGAGCTGATCACGTTCCACGGCCTTCGCCACACGTTCGCAACGCAGTGGATCCGCCAAGGCGGCGATATCAAGGCGCTCCAATCGATCCTCGGCCACAAGGACGCCATGGCGACGCTCAACGTCTACGCCGACATCGAGCCCATCTCCAAAATCCATAACATGCTGCGCGCCACGCCGTGCCTTTGGCGCGGGCACCTCGGGCCGAGGGTCGATCCGGGTCCCATGTTCCAACAGAGGATCCAGGAGTCCATCGAGACGCTCCAGGCGTTCGGCTACGGCATCACCGAGCCGGACGACCGAAATATCGCCATACGCGACGTGAAGACGAACAGTTGGCTCTAGCTCACCGAGTACGCGGCAGTGCTGGGCCCATCCCAACTGAGGTCACGGTGGTCCGATAGGGGCGCCGCCCGCGGCATGCGCCGCGGAGCGGTATCCCCTACCGAAGGGCGGGGATGCCCTCCGCTTCCAGTTCGGAATCAGCCGTCGGAGGCGTTCGGCTGACTGCGGGAACGGCCTGTCCGCTCAATGTGTTCGGCTGAGATCGGAAATCAACCCAACACGAGCCGGACACGCGCCAGACGGCTCTTCCCCGTGCGGCCTTCCCCCTTACGCTCATGTTGCAGGCATGTAACGCCGCAGCGAGCGCGCCTTTTTTGCGCCAGACAGGTACAATGATGAACACTGTACCGTAGCGGAGCGCCCCGCGCGCGCCGCAATCACGCGAAAGGGTTTCCCATGGCCGAGATCTCGTCCTCCCGTATCGTCATCACCGTCCTTGGCAAGAACCGCCCCGGCATCGTCGCCGGCGTCACCCGTGTCCTGGGCGAGGCCAACGTCGACATCCGCGACATCACGCAGTCCATTATCGAGGACATCTTCACCATGACCATGTTGGCCGATACCGCCGAGTCCAAGCTCGACTTCGCCGAGCTGCAGAAGGCGCTGGCCGAGGCCGGCGAGCTTTCGGGCGTCAACGTGTCCATCCAGCGCGAGGACGTCTTCAACTTTATGTACCGCCTGTAGCGAACAAGCCGCTGGGGCAGCTTGACGTCACATCGTCCAAGCGCGCGGCCCCCAGCGGACCGGAGAGGAGCGCGCATGGCCTACGACGCCAAGAAAATCTACTACCGCTTCGACGATCACCTGAGCCGCCTGGTTCTGGATTACGAGGCGAGCCGTCAGATTTCGCCCGAAAGCGAAAACCTCTACCACGGCCTGCCGACCGCCCCGTACGACGAGGGCTTGTTCGTAGAGCACAACGTCAAGCGCGGCCTGCGCAATGCCGACGGCTCGGGCGTGGTCGCGGGCCTTACCCGCATCTCGGACGTGCACGGCTACAACAAGGTCGACGGCAAAGTTGTGCCCGATCAGGGCAAACTCACGCTTCGTGGCTACAGCATCGAGGACCTGGTCAACAACGCCCAGGCCGAGGATCGCTATGGCTACGAAGAGATCGCCTATCTGCTCATCACGGGCTCTCTGCCCACCAAGGAAGAGCTTGACGGTTTTTGCGAACGTCTGGGCGCTTTTAGGCACCTGAGCGACGAGTACGTCCGCGAGTTCCCCATGACCACGGTGTCGTCGAGCATCATGAACGTGCTTCAGCGCGCCGTGCTGCTGCTCTACGCCTTCGACGCCGAGCCCGACGCCATTACACCCGAGCACGAAATCGACGTCGCCATCTCCATGCTCGCCCGTCTCCCCCGCATCGCCGCCTTCGCGCATATGGCCTCGGTCGCCAAGCGCCGTGGCTCCGAGGTTCATGTACCGCACCCCACACCCGGTCTCTCCACCGCCGAGACCATCCTACAGGTCCTGCGCGGCGGCATGGCATTCACCCGCGACGAAGCCATGCTGCTCGACGTGATGCTCATGCTGCATGCCGAGCACGGCGGCGGCAACAACTCCACGTTTGCCTGCCGCGTGCTGTCCTCCTCGGCCACCGACCCGTATTCCGCCTACGCCGCGGCCATCGGCTCGCTCAAGGGCCCGCGCCACGGCGGCGCCAACGCCAAGGTCGTGTCCATGCACGAGGACATCCGTGCGCATGTCTCCAATTGGGAGGACGAAGACGAGGTCGCAGCCTACCTGGGCAAGATCCTCGACAAGCAGGCCTTCGATGGCACGGGTCTCATCTACGGTATGGGCCACGCCGTCTACACGCTGAGCGACCCGCGCGCCGAGGTGTGCCGCCGTTACGCGCGCACGCTTGCCGCCAAGAAGGACCTGGGCGATGAGTTCGCGCTCATCGAGCGCATCGAGCGCCTGGCACCGCAGGTGATGCGCGATCACGGCATGACCAAGCCCATCTGCGCCAACATCGACCTGTACACGGGCTTTATCTACAAGATGCTCGGCGTGCCCGAGACGCTCTTTACGCCGCTGTTCGCCGTCGCCCGCATGGCCGGCTGGTCGGCGCACCGCATGGAAGAGCTCTTCTGCGCGCACCGCATCATCCGTCCCGCGTATCGCCCGGTTATCGAGCCGCTGGAGTATAAGCCGCTCGCCGATCGCTAGGACGCGGACCGTTATAGAACCCGAGCGTGGCCAGGGCATCACCGCCCTCGGCCACGCTTTTTATGCCAGTAGAAAGGGCTACATCAAATGATTGTGTTTTCCGATATGGATGGAACACTGCTGACGACCGATAAGCAGATGAGCGATGCCACCTGGGCGATGCTCGACGAGCTTGCGCGCCGCGGTATTGAGTTTGTGCCCTGCACGGGGCGCCCGCTGTCGGGCATCTTTGAGCCCATCCTCGCCCACCCCGCCGTACACTACGCCGTCTGCGCCAACGGCGCCAGCGTCTGGCAGCTCGACGACGGTACGCCCACCGATACTTCACGTGCTACGCGCATTTTGAGCCGACCGCTCGACCGCGCCATCGCCCACCGCATCCACAGCATCGCCGCCGGCCATGATGTGACCTTCGATATCTTCGCGGACGGGCGGTGCTTCCTCCCCCGCTCGCTCTACACGCGCCTGGACGAATTCTGCGGCGGCGACCCCCACATCGCGGCTTCGCTCAAGCGCACGCGAACGCCGATCGACATCGATATCGACAGCAAAATCGACGATGTCGAGACGCTCGAACGCATCGCTATGTACTGGCACGACCCGGCCGATCGCGACGCCATCGCGGCAGAGCTCGACACGCTCGGAGGCATTGAGGTCACGCGTTCGTACGCCATGAATATCGAGGTCATGGGCGAGGGCGCCACCAAGGGAACGGCCCTCACGTGGCTATGCGAGCACCTGGGCGAGCGCCTCGCCGACGCCTGGGCGTTCGGCGACAACATCAACGACATCCCCATGCTGCAGGCAGCGGGCCACGGCATGGCCATGATCAACGGCGAACCCGAAGACCGCGAGGCCGCCGACGCCATCACCGAATACGACAACGACCACGACGGCGTCGCCCGCACCATCATGGCCGCCCTCGCCTAGCAGCAGCAACCCGGTAGTCATTGGGAACGTTCTAAAATGGCTAGTCGCTGGCGGCACTAATTTAAGTCTGTCCCCAATGAGTGGTTTCACTCACTTAAGTCTGTCCCCAACTGCCGGCGCATAAGGAATGTCCCCAACTACCGGTCTAGCAGAGACTCTCCAGCACGCGACGGAGCTCCTGCTGAACGGCGTGGTCGCGGTTGCACCCCACCACGCGATCGGCGACTGCCTTGAGCGCGGGGCGCGCGTTTTCCATCGCGCAGCCCGTGCCGACAAAGCGAATGATCTCGTAGTCGTTCATCGAGTCGCCAAACGCCATGACCTCGTCGCGTTCGACGCCATAGTGCTCCATGAGCTGCGCGATGCCCGAGGCCTTCGACACACCGGGCTGCATGGCATCAATCCACGCGTTGCCCGAAGGCGCAAAAGAGAACAGGTCTCCCAGCTCGCGCTGCAACACGTAGGCGTTGTCCATCACGTTGCCGTCATCGCAGATAATCGATGCCTTGATGATATTCACATGCGGATCGGGCAGTCCCCAAATGCGTTCGGCGTTGGGCAGATCTTTGTCAATCTCGCGGACAAATTTGTCCTCGTCGTCGAGCAAAAAGGACTTGGTGCGATCAAAGAGC
>CABSBA010000136.1 GCA_902475825.1 uncultured Collinsella sp.
GCGTCTCTTCGCCTTCATGCATCTGAGTGGCCGTTATCAGATTATCGAACCTCAAAAATAAAAAGAATAGTCTATGTACAACTTTTTTAATAAAATAGTTAGATTGTTTTGTTTATGTACATACAGCTCGGAGCCAATTCCATGCTGCCGTTTCCGTCCTCGATGCTCATGTGGATTTGCGGTGTGACTCCGTTGGGGGACGGTCAATGCACCTCGATCTTAATTGACTGCCTCATAAACGTAGCAAGTATTTTTGCCATTTGCTTTACCGTCGACCGATTGCGGTCGAGATTTCTTTGATTGCTTGTGAGGGATAATCATACCGAGCATACCAAATACAGGGGGGGTGGGCACCGTGGCTGGTGTCCGCCCCCCTGGCATGGAAGGTTTAAGCCTGTGTGGTTCGTGGGCTAGCGGGCTTGCTTTACCTTGGCCGCGGCCTCGACAAACGACTTCCACAGGTTAAAGTCGGTCTCGAGCGTCTGCCACGTGTACTCGGGATGCCATTGCACGCCCAGGCAGAAAGGCTGGCCCTCGACCTCGATGCACTCGGGCACGCCATCGGTTGCCTTGGCGACCAGACGCGTGCTCTTGCCTAGGCGGTCGACGCAGCAGTGATGTGCCGAGTTGGTTTGGATGAGCCTATGACCGCCAAGTGCGCGCTCCAGCAGCGAGCCCGGCATGACCTCGACAGGGTGCACGGGGTCGTTGAGTACGTGGGTGTGGCGCCATTGCGTGCGGCCCTCGCGCGCACCTAGGCTCGGCACGTCCATGCACAGGGTGCCGCCGGTGGCGACGTTGAGCAGCTGCGTGCCGCGGCAGGTGGTAAAGAGCGGCTTCTTGGCGCGAAGCACCTCGGTAACCAGCTTAAACTCAAAACGGTCGCGAATCTCGCAGCACAGCGTGGGGTCGTACGGACGCTCGTCGCCCCAGCGCTTGGGGTTGACGTCCGGGCCGCCAGGAATGGCGATACCGTCGGCGATTTCCACGTAATGACGGATGACATCAACGTCTTCGGTAATGGACATCTGCAGCGGCAGGCCGCCGGCGGCAAGAATGGCGTCGACAAAGACGCTCGCTATTTCCTCGTTGGGGGAGAGGGTCTCGCTCAAATAGGGTTTCGCTTCTTCCCAGCGCGGCGCTACCAGGATAAGCGGACGGTCGGCGGGATTGACGTCGACGTGCGGAGTGTAGGACGATGAAGTGCGGGTTCCGATCATAGGCGTGGCTTTCGAATCCGGGTGGGCATGGTGCAGGGGTGGCGCGGGATAAACGCTACTGACGAATTTGCCCGCGTGGCAATTAGGCTAGTGGCCCTTGATGGAGTTGAGGAAATCCTGGGCGCGCTTGGTCTGGGGGTGGTCGAAGAACTCGTCGGGCGTGCCGGTTTCCACGATCTGGCCGTCGGCCATAAACACGACGCGGTCGGCCACGCGGCGGGCAAAGTTCATCTCGTGCGTGATGACGATCATCGTCATGCCCTGCTGCGCCAAGCGCACCATGACCTCGAGCACCTCGTTGATCATCTCGGGGTCCAGCGCACTCGTGGGCTCGTCAAAGAGCATGGCCTTGGGCTGCATGGCAAGCGAACGTGCGATGGCTACGCGCTGTTGCTGGCCACCCGAAAGCTGTGCGGGCACCTTGTCGGCCTGCTCTGCAACGCCTACACGACTCAGTAGGTCCATGGCGCGCTCACGGGCCTCGTCCTTGGAGACACCCAGCACGTCGACCGGCCCCAACATGACGTTCTGCAGCACCGTCATATGTGCGAATAGGTTGAACTGCTGAAACACCATACCCAGCTCGGCACGCATGCGGGCAAGATCTTTACCTTCCTGCGGCAGGGGCTCGCCCTCGATGAGAATCTCGCCCGAGTCGATGGTTTCCAAGCGATTGATGGTTCGGCACATGGTTGACTTGCCCGAGCCCGAGGGGCCAATTACCACGACGACCTCGCCGCGGTCGACCGAGAGATTGATGTCGTTGAGGACGTGCAGATCGCCATAGTGCTTATCGACGTGCCTGAGCTCAATCAACGGCCGGTTGTCGGTAGAAGAAGTGCTCTGTGCCATGGTGCTCGGCTCCTTATGACTCGAAGTGGTAAATCGTTAGCGGATGATGGTCGCGCCAGTCTTGTGCGAAACGTAGACAGCGGCCTTGTTGATCGCGACGTTGATGAGGATGTAGATGACCGCGATTACCAGGTAGACCGACACGAGGGCGTCGTAGTTGGTAATGAGCACGCGGGCATTTTGCATGAGGTCGGGGTAGCTCACAACGTAGGCGACGGTGGTGTCCTTGACCACGACCACAAGCTGCGAAATCAAGGACGGAATAATAAACCGAATAGCCTGCGGCAACACGATTTTAAAGGTGATTTTAGCCTTGGAGAGACCGAGTGCCTGGGCGGCTTCGACCTGGCCGCGCGGCACGGCGTTGACGCCGGCACGGAAAATCTCGGCGAGTACGCCGGCGGCAGCGAGCGCTACGGGAAGCGTGAGCATCCAAAACGACGGCAGCGCGATCTTGTACTGGGGCAGCACCAAAAAGAAGAAGTAGATGAACAGAAGGCTCGGCACACCGCGGAAGAAATCGGTGAGCACGCGGCAGACCAGCTGCAACGGCTTAATATCGCTCGTGCGGCCGAGCATAAGGGTCAAGCCCAGCACCAGCGCGATGGCGCCGGCAGTGAGTGCGACTTTAACGGTGCCCTCAAAGCCGGCAAGTAAGAACTTCCAGGTGGTGAGGTGAGTAAAGAAATACCAGTAGTGGACCGAAAGCTGACCGGTCACATAAAAGCGCTGCAGTACCAGGACGGCGAGTGCGACCACGGCAACAAGCGAGATGGCGGTGCCGATGCGAATCTTGGCGCGCATCTTGGGGCCGGGAGCCTCGTAGAGCGCATCGCGCATGGTAAGTGCCGGGGAGGAATGCTTGCTCATCGGAGGATCCTCACCTTCTTATCGATGTAGTTGCCAATGTGGCTCACCACAAAGGCCGTGCCCAGGTAGCCGAGCGCCGAGATAAAGAACGCGGCGACGCCACCAAGTGAGCGCGTGTTGATATAGCTCACCACACCGGTGAGCTCCTGCGGTTGCAACGGCACCTGACTGCCGAGCGCGGTGGTGAGCATGACGGCGATAAAGAGGTTGGTCATGGGCAGCACGCTCGAGCGCAGCGCCTGCGGAATCACGATCTTGGCGAGGATGCGGCTGAAGCTCATGCCGAGCGAGCGGGCGGCTTCGACCTGACCGACGCCAACGGTGTTGATGCCGCTCATAAAGTTCTCGGAGCCAAAGGCCGAGCCCAAAAGGACCGTGGCGACGATAACGCAGGTGCGGTAGGGCAGGACGACCTTGAGCGGCGGCAGCGCATAGACGACGATGATGAGCAGCGCGATGCCGGGGATGTTACGGAAGACCTGGACATACAGGTCGCCAAAGACGCGCAGCGGCTTGAGCGGCGACACGCGCATCACAGTGACGGCAACGGCCAGCACCATGGCGATGGCAAACGACTCAAGCGTCATGCCCCAGGTTGCTAGCAGGGCGTCGATATAGTTCTGGCCATAGAGCGACCAGAGCTCGGAGAGACTCATGCGGACCTCCCGCCGATAAGGAAAGGGGCTCCCGTGTGTACGGAAGCCCCGACAACTCAGTGAGGAAACAGTTTACCGCAATAAAGCACCTCGTGCGTTTCCATATGGTTTCGCAGCGGCTGATGCCATGCTTGTGAGCTTAGGCGCCGACCTCGGGCAGCTCGGGAACGTTGGTGTCGCCCGTACGGTCGCCAATGCAGATCTGCCACAGCTCGGTCCAGGTGCCATCATCCTCGATCTTCTTAAGGAAGTCGTTGACAAAGGCGACACCGTCGGAATCGAGCGGCAGGCCGATGCCGTAGGGCTCCTTGCTGCCGAAGGGCTTGCCGGCGATCTTGTACTTACCGGGCTCGCGGACCAGGGCGCTCTGCTGCATGTTGTTGTCGATGACGTAGGCATCGACGCGGCCCTGCTGGAGTGCCTGACGTGCCTCCTCGTCGGTCTTGAACTCCTGCTGGCTGGCCTTGGGGGCGAACTCCTCCAGGATGGCGGGGCCGTTGGAGCCGGACTGGACAGCGACGTTCTTATCGGCCAGGTCGTCGACGCTCTTGATGTCGTCGTTATCGGCGAGCACCAGGATGGCCTGCTGGGTGTAGTAGTAGGGGCCGGCAAAGGAGACGAGCTTCTTGCGCTCGTCGGTGATGGTGTAGGTGGCAAAGACGGCGTCGACCTGGCCGTTCTGCAGGACGGACTCGCGCGTGTCCGAGGTCACCTGGGTGATCTCGACCTTGTTCTCGCCCAGAATGTAGTTGGACAGGAGCTGCGCGATGCCGGCGTCGAAGCCACGGGTCTTGCCGTCCTTCTCGTTGAGGAGGGAGAAGAGCGTGGAGGTCTGAACGCCACCGATCTTAAAGACGCCGGCGTCCTTGACGGCCGTGGCCCAGGTGCTGGCGGCGATGGCATCGTCATCGGCCTTGGGGCCGTTGTCGACGAGCTTGTCGAATGCCTTAGCGTCGAGCGTGGTGGAAGCCTCGGTATCCTCGGAGCTCTTGGAGGAACCGGCGGCGGAACCCTTGTCGGCCTCGGCGCTGGTGTCAGAGCAGCCGGCAAGACCAAGGCCGGCGACGGTTGCGAAGGTGGCGGCAACGAAGCCGCGGCGGTCGAGAACGACCTGCTGGGAGAGGTTCTTGCTCATGGTAGAACACCTTTCTCAATAAAATCCCTAGCGGTTTAGTAGAGTTATACCCTATCGCGCTCAAATGGGTCAACACGAAATAACTCAGAAACATACTTACCTTATGGGTAATTCTACCTACCAAAAAGGGACAGGTTTATTTTGGCAGGTTTTATCTGGGCAAACGCGATATGGGCAGTAAA
>CABSBA010000137.1 GCA_902475825.1 uncultured Collinsella sp.
GAGCTGCTGCTGGTCCTATATGGATTGCGGTCTTGCGCCCCGATGTTCAAACAGGTTTCTCTCTAGACGGGAAGTTGCTCATGGACACCATATATGACGGAGACGACTGGGTCGATCATTATAGTTGGCGACTAGTCGGCTCGGATGACAATGGGGATGTGGTGTTTGATGGACTATGTCCAAAGCATCTCCATCCTTTTGTCTCGTCGTTAATTGAGAGTTCCGCTCGTGTTGCCCCCTACAGCTCGGCGTCGCTTCATGATACGGACGTTTTGAAGACCATAAAGGAATCAATTGACGAGGGCACGATGAGTAGCTTGCTGTTTTCTCGGCTTGTGGGGCTAGATCGGTCGATGATTTCAATCCTGCGGATGGCCGATGTTCTTCGCAAATAAATGAAAACGGGACAAGTGAGCTACGTCACTTGTCCCGTTATTAATTAAAGTGGACCGCGGCGAGCGGGCTATAAAAATTCGCCGACTCGGTGGACTTCGGGTTCTAGGTCTACGTTGAATTGGTCTTTGACGGTTGTCTGGATGTGGCGGATGAGTTCGTCGACGTCGGCGGCGGTGGCGTGGTCGGCGTTGACGATGAAGCCGCAGTGCTTCTCGCTCACCTGCGCGCCGCCAACGGCGTGTCCTCGCAGGCCGGCGTCCATGATGAGCTTGCCGGCAAAGTAGCCCTCGGGGCGCTTGAAAGTGGAGCCGGCACTCGGCATGTCGAGCGGCTGCTTGTCCTCGCGGCGCTGGCGGTAGTCGTCCATGTCGGCCTTGATCATCGCGGCGTTGCCCGGAGCGAGATTGAAGGTGGCCGAAAGCACGATGAAGCCGTCGTCGGCAATGCGGCTCTTGCGATAGCCCAGGTTGAGCTCATCGACATCGAACTCAATGATATTGCCGCTGCCGCGGGTGCCGTCGTCGAGCTGGCGAGCGGGTTTGTAGACGCGCACGGACTCCAGCACATCGGCCATGCAGGCACCGTAGGCACCGGCGTTCATGTAGCAGGCGCCGCCGACCGATCCGGGGATGCCCGAGATGGGCTCCATGCCGGTGAGGCCGGCCTCGGCTGCCGCCGCGGCGACATCGGAAAGCAGCGCGCCGGCTGCCGCCGTGACGTGCGTGCCGTCGACGGTGATGTTGGAGAGACCTTCGCCCAGCGCTACGACGACGCCGCGGATGCCCTTGTCGCCGACGAGTAGGTCGGAGCCGTTGCCCACGATGGTGAGGGGCAGATCGCAGCGATAGCAGGTATCGAGCGTGGCGACGAGGCCCTGCTCGGTATCGGGCGTGACAAAGACGTCGGCCGGGCCGCCGATCTTAAACGTGGTGTGCTCGCGCATGGGCTCGCTCATCAGTACGTTGTCCTCGCCGGCAACGCCAGCAAGCGCGCACAGCAGGTCCTCGTTAAAAAAATCGTTTTCGTGCATACTAATAGCCGCCTTTTGGTGGTCGTTGTCATCAATCGATTGCAATATACCCCACCCGGACGGATTTGGTGCGCTGGCGGCGATAAAACAGCCGTCTACCGGATTGGTAAAGTGTTTATCACCGAGGTAGAGGGGTAGTCGCTATACTTTCAAGAGATTGCGCGTAAACCCGGAAGGAGCGAGATGGCCAACAAAGTCACCCTCAAGCAGATCGCCCAGGAGGTGGGGCTTTCCCCCTCGTCGGTCTCGCTTGTGCTCAATAATCGGCCCTGTCGCATCTCGGAAGAAAACCGCAAGCTCATCAAAGAGGTCGCGGCGCGCAACCACTATGTTCCCAACCAGATCGCGCGCAGCCTGGTCATGCGCGAGTCGCGCACCCTGGGCCTTATCGTCCCTAACATCGAGAGCCGCTTTTTTGCTTCGCTCGCCGGTAGCCTGGAAAAGCGCTGCCGCGAGGACGGCTATGCGCTCTTCATTACCAGCTCGGGCGGAAGCGCCGATGACGATCTGGAGCTGCTGCGCCAGCTGGTGACGCGCGGCGTTGATGGCGTCTTCCTGGTCGTGGGCGACGAGTTCTCCGACGACCGCGCCCTGCGCGAAGAAGTCAGCCACCTGCCCATCCCGGCCGTAATGGTCGACCGTGCCATTGAGGGGCTCGAGTGCGACAAGGTGATGTTCGACCACGAGATGGGCGGCTACATGGCCACCCGCTATCTGATCGAGCAAGGCCACCGCCGTATTGCTTGCCTGGTTAACGCACGCCGCTCCAATACGGGTCGCAAACGACTTGCCGGCTATGAGCGCGCACTGCGCGAGGTTGGCTTGCCTATCGACGCGCGTTTGGAGTTTGAGAGCGAGTACTACATTCCAAGTGCATACGAGGCCTCGGAGGCGGTACTCGCAACTGATGCCACCGCCGTGTTCGCAAGCTCGGATAACATTGCCCTTGGTTTGCTCAAGCGCCTGCACGAGATGGGGAAGAGCATTCCGGGCGATATTTCGGTCGTAAGCTATGACAACTCGGCGGCCGACGTTCTCTTTGAGCCGGCGCTGACCGCGATTGAGCAGGATCCCGGTGTCCTCGCGGAGCATGCTTTTGGCTGCATGTCCAAGCGTCTTGCCGGTAGGGGCGGTAGGCGTGCCGAAGAGGTCGTCCTGGAGCCAGCACTTATCGTTAAGGGCAGCGTGCTCGAGCTTACCGAATGTAGCTAAGCGTACTTGTTTGTTTGCATAGATTGCATGCGGAGTGTCCGCTATTTGCCGGCAGGCACCCCGGCCCTCGTCCGTTAACTCTTCCGCTGGGCGAGCCTTAGACGCCGCGCACCGATAGGGTAAGGCAGCGGCTTGAAATTGGTGCTATATTCAGCTTGAGTTGTTTAATGCTAGTACGGGAGGCTGATATGGGGCTGTTCAAGAAGAAAAACCCGCAGGATGCCTTTGATCCCGATGTGTTTACCATCACGGATACGATTTTGGACCCACCGCGGTTTACGTTTTTGCCGGCTATCTACCAGGATGCCACGCGCCGCAAGTGGGCCGTGCATCAACGCGGTGCGACCCCGAAGATTTTTGACTATGCGGATGTGCTGCAGTGCGAGATTGCCGAGACCGGAAATCCCGAGGATGTGCCGGAGCTCAGCAAACGCGAACTGGCTCAGCAGATTTTGATTAATCCAGCTCAGGCTACCAAAAACAACGCTGCCAAGCGTAATATGTGCCTTGGTATGGGTGTCATCGTTGTCGTGCAAACCGGCAAGGATGAGATTTCGAAGCTTGAGATTCCGGTGACCGCGGGCGAAGTCAAGCGAGACTCCGGCCTATATCGGTCGTATCGGAACGTTGCGGAGCAGATCAAAGAAGCCTTCGACGCCATGAGGCGTCCGGAGCAATGATTCCTGCAGCATCAAGCGGTTGAGGAGTCTTGCCCATGTCGAGTGAACCATATGCGATTCCGCCCAAAGACCGCGCCTTTGAGGGCATTCTTTGGTATATCAAACATTATGACCTGCAGAGTGGCGACCGGCTGCCCGCCGAGCGTGTGCTCTGTGAAGAGCTGGGCGTGTCGCGCACGGCGTTGCGTGCTGCGATCACGCGCCTTATTTCGTGCGGAACTTTGGAAAGCCGCCGCGGTTCGGGCACCTATGTGTGTCCTCCCAAACCGCTGAACATCTTTCAGGAAACATGGAACTATACGCAGGCGGTGGAGAGGGTTGGCTCAAAGTCGACCGCGCGCCTGGTTTGGTCCAAGGTCGTGTATGCCGATATCGATCTTGCCCAAAAAGCCCAGATCGACCTGGGCATGCCGCTCTTCTGCATTCGGCGCGTGCGTGTGGTCAACGGTTCCCCGGCATCGATCGAGACGGCTTACGTCAATCTGTCTTTGTGCCCCTCGCTTCCCGATCACGATTTTGAGCAGGAAAGCCTCTACGACGTTTTGCTCAAGGAGGGGAATGTCCATGTGACGCACGGCAAGGAGCATATTTCCATCAGCCGTCTGAACGCCGACGAGGCCAAGTTGCTGAATGCTCAGGAGGGCACGCCGGTGTTTTACAAGGCTTCGCACGAGCGCGACGAGACCGATGGCTTTGTCGAGTATTGCAAGTCCGTGATTCTGCCGACCAAGT
Organism: uncultured Collinsella sp.; assembly: GCA_902475825.1. Taxonomy (GTDB): domain Bacteria; phylum Actinomycetota; class Coriobacteriia; order Coriobacteriales; family Coriobacteriaceae; genus Collinsella. The sequence continues at coordinate 4,051 of CABSBA010000137.1, forward strand.
ATCGTTTTGCCGATAACGGCGAGGCAGACGGCGTTGCGACGAAGGTGGGTGTCGAATGGCTGATGCAGTAGAAGACTTGCCGGTTTACAAACAAATTCGCCGCTGCATTGCGGAGCGAATCGAGCGCGGCGACTACCCGACGGGCTCGATGATTCCGTCCGAAAACGAGCTGGCCGAGGAGTTTGGCACGACGCGCCTGACAATCCGAAGCGCCATGGACGAGCTGGTCAAAAGTGGCCAGATTCGTCGCGTGCAGGGCAAAGGCGCCTTTGTGGGACACAAGTGGTTTGACGAGCACGAACGCAAGGGCGGCTTCCGTCAGTCGGTTCTGGCGTCGGGTGCGACGCCGTCGGTGCGCATCCTGGCGCGCTCCAAACGCTACGCCGGCCCGTATTATGCCGACTTGTTTGGCATCGCCGAGGACGATCTGCTTTACTCGGTGCGCCGCCTCAACTGCATCGATGGTGAGCCCGTATCGATCGAGATGACACTGATTCCGTGCCTGCTGTTTCCGGGCATCGAAGGCGTGGACATTTCGGTCTTCAGCCTGTTCGAGACCTACGATATGTTGGGACGCAAGCCAGATCAGTCGGTAGAGAAACTCGATATCGAGGCGCTGGGCGCACGCGATGCGAGCTTGCTCAATCTTGAGCCGGGCGATCTGGCGCTCGTGCTGGAAGGCCTGACCTATGACTCGAGTGGGCAGGCAATCGAGCATGCCAAGTCTTTTACCCGCGGCGACGCCGGCGGATATACCTACAACTATTAGCGTCTAGAGCGTCCCTGCGCACGGCGGGGGCGCTCGTTTTTACAGACATGTGTCGCATGACCGATGAGCGGCAAAAACTGACCGT
>CABSBA010000138.1 GCA_902475825.1 uncultured Collinsella sp.
ACTTCTATAAGGATGAGCTGCTTGCATGGATTGAGAATGGTCGAAAAGCTACCACGCTCGTGTTGGCGAGCCATGTCGATACCCTGGGCGCCATGGTGCGTTCCATTAAGGACAATGGCCGCCTGCGTCCCACGACGCTTGGTGGGCACCAGTGGTCTACGGCCGATGGCGAGAACTGCACCGTCTACACACGTGACGGCAATGTGTACACGGGTGTGGTTCTCAACACCGAGCCTTCGGCGCACGTGGCCGACGAGCCGGTCAAGACCATCGAGAAGAACATGGAAATCCTACTCGATGAGAATGTCGACAGCAAGGACGATGTGCTTGAGCTGGGCATTCAGACGGGCGACATCATCGCTATGGATCCGCGTACCACGGTGACGGAGAGCGGATACATTAAGAGCCGCTTCTTGGATGACAAGCTGTCGGCGTCGATTCTGCTGGGTCTGGCCCGCGCCGTTGCTGACGGCGAGGTGTCGCTTTCGCGCAAGGTGTCGCTGCTCTTTACCGTGTACGAGGAGGTCGGCCACGGCGGTGCTTTCGTGCCGGCCGACACGCGCGAGATGATCAGCGTTGACATGGGCTGCGTGGGCGACGACCTGGGCTGCACCGAGCGCATGGTGTCGATTTGCGCCAAGGATTCGGGCGGTCCGTACAACTACGACCTGGTGACCACGCTGTCCAACATCGCGCGCGAGCTTGAGCTCGATTACGCCATCGACGTGTACCCGCATTACGGCTCGGACGTCGAGGCCACGCTCTCTGCCGGCTACGACATCCGTCACGGTCTGATCGGCCCCGGCGTGTACGCGAGCCACAACTACGAGCGCAGCCACATGGACGGCGTGCGCAACACCTTTGAACTGGTTCGCGCCTACGTTCAGCGCTAACGATGCAGCGGCCTCGGCTGACACAGCAGTACCGACCGAGGCCGCCCTCTGTAAGTTGCGGTGAAATAGGGACTGTTTAAGCGTTTAAAACCGCCAAACAGTCCCTATTTCACCGCAACTTAGGGGGCAGTGCTGTTATCTCTGCACGTGCCGTAGCACCTCAACGGCGGCGCTTACCTCTATCGTGCGGCGCTCGAGACCGCGGCGGATGGCCTTGAGGCGATTGCCTGCTGTTGCCCATGCGCTTTGTGAGAGGATTTCGACTGCCTCGTCGACGAACCCATCGAGATGCGACGCATCGAACCAATCGAGCGAGTCAGCAAATGCTAGCTGAGTGGAAGGGTCCGGACCAAACGGTTTGGCGGCAAATCCAAACTCCCCGGCAATGAGCACGGCGGTTGGCACGTTGTACCACAGGCAATTGCCACTATCGAACAGCGGTGCAGGCCGCATTTCCAGCGTGTCGACATTGCGGATGATGCCGAAGTTTCGCCAGTGGCGGTCGCTGTTGGCCAGGAGGGCATCGCAGACAATCATCTGCGACATGGATTTTCTTACCGTGGCTTCGTCAGCCCCGTGTCTGCCAAGAAAGCGACAGTATCGATCGTATGTTGAGTTTCCTCGCTGGCCACCGAGTGCGTCCCTGATATAAGCGGCCGGCACGTATTCCTCACGGCCATTAAGAAAGTCATCGCATAGGCATACGGGCCCGTCGAACATGCGCTCGACCGTATAGGGAACAAACTCACCTTTGGATAGCAGACGCCGATGTAGAGCTGTTGCAACCGCCTCGTTAAACGGTCGCTGATCGTCCATTCCGCATCCTTTAACCAGGATGCGAACGCCATTGCGGATCATCCAGGATTTGGGGAGCTCGCCCTCGGACGTATTGTCAGGATTTTTGAGTCCGATGCCCTCAAGCCAGCCTGAACGATGCTCGGGTGCCGACCGTTCAAAATTGTTTTCGAAGTAATTGAGGTGCTGCCAATTGAGCTCGTCGCAGTCGACCGGTCTTAGCCAATAGCAATCCGAAAGCGAAAAACCCAGGCAACGAACGGGCACTTCAATACCGCTGTCAATTCCCAGCTCGCGATAGCGCGAGATGAGTCCGGGGCGGACGTCGGGCACCGACCGGTGACTCCACCACGTGTTGAGTGCTCGTTTATTCACCGTTGGAGAAGAACTCGAGCACGTGCCAAACGGCATCCTTCGTGCATCGAGTATGTCGGCAATTTCAAAGGAAAACTCGCGCGTTGGATCAAACGAGACATGCGCGACCTCGTGGTCGGCTGACATCAACGTGAACTTGCGCCCTACGTCAGCTGCGGGACGGCGCCCACGCTTACGGACCTTTTGATAACCAATCGCGGAATCGTACTGAACCATTTTCCGCCCACCGACGATATCGCACGCGAGCGTTCCCGATGCAGCCAGTTGCGATATACGGGCCTTCGTAACGCCCAGCAGGCGCGCGGCGTCACCCATGGTTATATAGTTGGAAGTACTCATCTGCTGCATCACCTCGTTAAGTATTCTAATCGTTAAATATAGCAAGCACAAACATCATAATACTTAACAAAGTTGCGGTGAAATAGGGACTGTTTAGCGGCTTGAAACGCTTAAACAGTCCCTATTTCACCGCAACTTATCGAGGAGTGCTGTTATTTGATGGCTGCCGTAACGGTGCCGCCGCCCAGGACGACGTCTCCGTGGTAGACGACGACGGCCTGGCCGGGGGCGATGGCTCGCTGCGGCTCGTCAAAGGTCAGCAGCATTTGTCCGTCTTCGTCACGCGTAAGGGTCGCTGCCTGGTCTTTCTGGCGGTAGCGGTACTTGGCGCCCACGCGAATGCCGCCGGCATTGAGCTCCGCCTCCATGCGGTCGGCAGGGGCGCTCCAGATCCAGTCGTTGGCTGTGAGCGCTGTCGCCGTCAGGTCCTCGGCCTCGCCCAGATGCACAATGTTGTTGGCGGCATCGACGCCCGTTACGTACACGGGATGCGCCATCGCGACGCCCAAGCCCTTGCGCTGGCCGATGGTATAGCGCAGCGCGCCGTTATGGCGTCCGACCACGCTGCCGTCGCGCCATACAATATCGCCCGTCTCGGCGGCATGTCCGCAACGGCGCTCGATATAGCCCGCGTAGTCGCCGTCCGCGATAAAGCAGATATCCTCGCTCTCGGCCTTCTTGGCGTTGATGAAGCCCTGCTCGGCGGCAATGCGGCGCACGTCGCGCTCTTTGTCCAGCCCGGCCAGCGGAAAGATCGTGCGTGCCAGGCGCTCTTGCGTGAGCGAATACAAAAAGTAGCTCTGGTCCTTCTTGGGGTCTTCGCCGCGATGCAGCTGCCAGGTACCGTCGGGCGCCTGGCTCGTCTTTGCATAGTGGCCCGTGGCGATGTAGTCGCAGCCCATATCGAGTGCCGCATCGAGCAGCGCCCCAAACTTAATATGGCGGTTGCAGATGATGCATGGGTTGGGCGTCAGCCCCTCCTGATAGGCAGTCACGAAGCGCTCGATAACATTGCGGTCGAAGGTCTGCTGCAGGTCGAGCACATGGTGGGGTATCCCCAGGCGCTCGGCGACGGCCTTTGCATCGGCGATGTCGCGGTCGACCTTACTCATGCCCGTGGCGGGGTCGGGTGCGGGGCAGGTGAGGCGCATAGTGGCGCCGACGCATTCGTAGCCCTGGCGCTTGAGCAGATAAGCGGTCACGCTGGAATCGACGCCGCCGCTCATGGCGACGAGCACGCGCTTGTTGTGCATGGGGAGGTTCTCCTTGGTGGCATGTGGCCAAAAAAGAAAAGCGGCGCGGGAGGCTGGTTCCGCGCCGCAGACATTGTAGCAAGTTCGGACGACTCGTGGGACGCCCTGATGGGATGGGCTCAGACTGCCGGGAGAGAGGAGACCGGTTCGTTCTGGGCTCAACCTATGGGCGACAGACCTTAGTCCTGGAAGAGTGCCGTGGACAGGTAGCGCTCACCGGTATCGGCGAGCAGCGCCACGATGGTCTTGCCCTCGTTCTCGGGGCGCTTGGCCAGCTGCAGCGCGGCCCACACGGCGGCGCCGGACGAAATGCCCACGAGCACGCCCTCCTTGTGGCCCACGGCACGACCGGTGGCAAAGGCGTCCTCGTTCTCGACGGGGATGATCTCGTCGTAGACTCGGGTGTCGAGGACGTCGGGCACAAAGCCGGCGCCGATGCCCTGGATCTTGTGCGGGCCGGCCTGGCCCTTGGAGAGCACCGGGGAGGTGGCGGGCTCAACGGCGACGACCTGAATCTCGGGGTTCTGCTCCTTGAGGAACTCGCCCACGCCGGTCACGGTACCACCGGTGCCAACGCCGGCGACGAAGATGTCGACCTTGCCGTCGGTGTCGTCCCAGATCTCGGGGCCGGTCGTGGCCTTGTGGATGGCGGGGTTGGCGGGGTTCACAAACTGGCCGGCGATGATGCTGTTGGGCGTCTCCTTCTGCAGCTCCTCGGCCTTGGCGATGGCGCCCTTCATGCCCTTGGAGCCGTCGGTGAGCACGAGCTGTGCGCCGTATGCCTGCATAAGTTTTCGGCGCTCGACGGACATGGTCTCGGGCATGGTGATGATCACCTTGTAGCCGCGAGCCGCAGCCACCGAGGCGATGCCGACGCCGGTGTTGCCGCTCGTGGGCTCGATGATGGTGTAGTCGCCGCCGCGCACGAGCTTGCCGGCCTTCTCGGCCTCGTCGATCATGTTCTTGGCGACGCGGTCTTTGACGGACCCGGCGGGGTTGAAGTATTCCAGCTTGACGAGCACGCGGGCCTTGAGGTCCTCATCGGCCTCAAAGTGAGTGAGCTCCAGAAGCGGGGTGTGGCCGATAAGCTGATCGATGGACGTATAAACATTGCTCATGGTGAACCTCCAAAGTGTTCAAATGACTGGATACCGTGTGGTTTTACGGTGTGTGTAGCAGCGAAACCCATAAACCTTATGGGTTGTTCTTTTAC
>CABSBA010000139.1 GCA_902475825.1 uncultured Collinsella sp.
GGCCTGACGCCACTGTACGGTCGCGTCGGACCCCAACAGGCACTGATGCGTCACTCGATCCCAATAGACATACGGAACACCCGCTGCGAGCATTAAACACAGCAGCCCCGCTGCCATGCTCCGCGCGCGGGGGCGTGGCCACCAGACCAAGATGGCCACCAGCGCGAACGGCACCACATATACCAAGGGCGTATCGGGCGGCACGCTTACGGATGCGCCCGGAACGGCAGCAAAGAGCTGTTCAAAGAACAGCGCACAGCGGGCGACAATCATGGGCACCACGAGCGCCCCGTGACGCAAAAGCGGAACAAGCGAGCAGGGTGCCAGCACAACCGACGATGCGAGCAGCACGCTTATCACCGGACCGATCACGGCATTTGCAAGTGGGGCAATGAGCGAAAACGTCTCAAATGCGGGAATCGTAACGGGAAGTGTCGCCAGCTGCGAGCACAGCGTGACAGACAAAACGCTGGCGACACCCGATGGCATGCCCAGCTCGCCCAAGGCGTAGGTGGCGTAGGGGCAAAAACAAAGGATGGCAAAAACACTGACACACGAAAGCTGAAAACCCATTTCGAACAATACCGTCGGACGCAGCAACACAAAGATTGCCATAGTGACGAACAGAGCCGAGAGGCCATGCCGACGACGTCCGGCGCTGTTGGCGACAAGCGCCGCCGCCACCATGCAGCACGCGCGCACGGCCGAGGGCGAGGCGCCCGTAAAAACGGCATAGGCAGCGAGGGCCAGCACCAACAGCCCCCGCTGCAGCCCACGAGAGAGGTGTGTCTGTTGCAGGGCGCTCTCAATCACAAACCCCACGATGGCAAGATGACTACCCGAGACAGCGATAAGATGTGCGGTGCCCGTTACCGAAAACCAATCGCCCGCCGGCTGGGCACACAGCTCGGCCGAGCGTCCGCAGACAACGCCGGCAATGAGCGAGCGCGCTGGATCGGTCGCGGGCGCGATAACGGCAAGGAGCTCGTTTCGAAGCCAAGACAACGGGCCTGGAGGGCCCTCGTCGATCGATACCAACCGGACGACTTTAACCTTTCGAAGCTCGCCCCGAAGCACGCGTGAGCGCCCATACGCATCATTCTCAAAGCGCGAAATTCGACCGATAGCACGTACATGCGAACCGGCGCCAAGCTCGCGATCACACGACAGCCGTACCTGACCCAAACGCTTTTCGCCCGCATACGCATCACAGGTATAGGAGTACGCACCGTCATTGATGGACGGGTCGCCGTACACAACAAACTCGAGACTGCTCGCAGCCCGATTATCCAACGCCCTCGAAGCGCGCAGCGCCCCTATCACCCAACCCGCGGACACGACCGCTCCCGCCACGAGGCCGAGGGCCGCGGCATACAGCCATCGCCTCCACCGCACAAGGCGCATGCAGGACCGAGCCAATACGATGCACCCTGCTGCCGCAACGGGAATGGCCATAAGCAATTTGACGGGCGCCGCCCGCTCTCCCAGCAGCGCATCGGCCGCCATGTTAAGCACTAACCCACAGCTCGCACACAAGCCGGCACAAAGGGCTATCGTCCACGGCATCAATGGGCGCGGTGGCATCACATGCTCGCGCTCGGTCGCACTCATACGCAGACGCAATCTTTAATTTTGGCGAGTTTCTTCTCACCGATCCCCGATACGCGCATAAGGTCATCGACCGAGGCAAAGGCCCCGTTTTGCGTCCGTTCGTCGATAATTGACTGGGCCATAGAAGGCCCGATGCCCGAAAGCGTCTGCAGCTCCGCCGCACTTGCCGTATTGATATTCACAAGTCCCGACGAAGACCCTGTACCAGGGGTCGTGGAAGCGCCGCTTTCGGCGCCGCCGACGGCCGCAGCCGTTTGTTGCTCCCCCACCGTCGGCACATAGATCTTTTGACCATCGGTGATCTTGGACGCACGGTTAAGACCCGTCACATCCGCCTCGGCCGTAAGCCCTCCGGCGGCATCAATCGCCTGGGACACCCGTGCTCCATCTTTAAGCCGGTACACGCCAGGCTTCACAACGGCGCCATCAACATCGACGTACACCTCGGCAGCAGAGGAGCTCTTGGCAGACGGCTCATCGGCATCGTCAGGAGAGGCATCCCCGGCCCCGCGCACATCCGAGGCGCTCGCCTCATCACTACGCTCAAACGATACGTCGCTGGAGTGACCACCAAAACCTGCCATCGCCAAGCCGCTCGCGGCGGCAATGACAACCAGGATCGCCACGACCATCGCCTTATGGCCGAGCAGCTTTTCTGCCCAGCGGTCCATCCGTTTAACCCGTTCGTGTTGCTCGCGCTGCGCCATAGCAAACACCTCCCAACACCATCGTGTCAGGAAACGAACGTCGCAGCCTCCGCACGTCCACACCGGTTATCGCGGTCAAACCAAAAGCTGACCAAAACCTTGCGGAAAAGTGTCCATTTATTCAGGCACACGTCGACAAATGAACTGTTTATCGCCTAATGCCCAGATAGAAAAAGACCGACGATGCAAAATCACCGCCGGTCTATACACAACATTATTCGTGATCTTGGTAAATCTCACGTGGAGCGAGCTCGGAATGCTTGCGTTTTAAGGTCTTAGGGGCCTTATACGTGTTGCTCTCGAAGTCGATATACTCGGTCTGTTTGAGCAAACGCTCAATCATCTCCTCGTGATCGAACAGCTCCCATGCCTCATGCACGGCATCGAGCTTGGCATGCGTCTCGGGACGACGCGGCATAAACAGCGTGCAGCAATCGGGCGCTGCCTCGGTCGAGATATCAAACGTGCCGATTTCCTCAGCACGCGCGATGATCTCCTGCTTATCAGAACCAATGAGCGGACGGAACACGGGGATCTTGACGGCCTCGTTGACGGCCATGATGTTCTCAAGCGTCTGGGAAGCAACCTGACCGAGTGATTCACCGGTCACGATAGCCTTGGCGCCCTCGATATGCGCAATGCGCTCGGCAACCGAATACATAATGCGACGGTACATGATCACGCGCAGGTTGCTGGGGCAGGTCACCGAGATCTCGCGCTGGCAGTCGCCAAACGGGACAACGTACAGGCGACCGATCTGAACGCCCGGCTCAAGCGCACGGATGATGTCCTGCACCAAATACTCGCTCGTATCAGGCGTCTGCGGACGACCGGAGAAATGTACCGGCACGCACACCGCGCCGCGACGCGCGAGCATCCAGGTCGCCACTGGGGAATCGATACCCGAAGAAAGCAGCGTCACGACCTTGCCGGCAGATCCCACCGGCAGACCGCCTACGCCGCGCTCGGAGCGCGCATACACGTAGACGCTACCCTGGACCACCAGCACGTGCACCATTGCGTCGGGATCGTGCATCTGGACCTTTTTATCGGGAAACGCCTCGCACAGCACCTCGCCAACCTGTCGATTGATATCAATCGAGGTGAGCTCGTAGTCGGTGTTAGACCGCTTGGCATGTACCTTAAACGACTCAAAGGGACCAAATTCGCGCAGCGCCTTCACGGCGGCGGCGCAGTACTCCTGCGGGTCGCGGTTGGTGTGGTACGCCAGGGACACGCGGGCAACGCCGGGGACGGTGCGAATGACGCGCGCCGCCTCGTCGGCTTGATGCTCGTTAAAGGTCACGAGGATATAACCGGAAATTCGAGACACGGCATTCACGGAAAAGGCGGCCAAGGCCGCCTTGATGTTATCCATGAGGATATGCTCAAAATGTGCGCGGTTCTTGCCCTTCAGTCCAACCTCGTGATAGTGGACCAGGCAGACGCGAGCTGCCATTTAGGCTTCAGCAACCTTGTGGCCGAGCGCCTTCTCGTAACGGGCCTCGTCGTAGGAGATATCGCCGTCGACAATCTCGTCCATAGCCATCGAGATGGTATCGGCGCCGGAAAGCGCAATGGTGATGTCGTCGACATCCTGGACGGCGAGCACGCGGTTGTGCTGGCCACGCAGCATGCTGTTAATGTCGCAGGCGCGCTTGGAGGCAAGCGAGGCGAGCAAGAAGCGGTTGTGATCGGTCTTCTCCAGAAGATCGTCAATGCAAGGCTTTACAACGGACACGGACCTCAGATCCTTTCATGCATATCGAGAACGCGAACGAGCTCATCGGTCGCGCGGTCGAGATCGTCATTCACCACGACGTCGTCGTAGCGGTCGGCAAGGGCAAGTTCATGGGCGGCGTTTGCCATACGCAACTCGATCGTCTCGGGCGTCTCGGTACCGCGACCGACCAGGCGATCGCGAAGCACCTCGAGCGAAGGCGGCTTGATAAAAATCAACACGGCCTCGGGGAAACGTTCCTTGACCTGCAAGGCACCCTGGACATCGATCTCCAAGATTAGAGACGAGCCAGAGGCAAGCTTGGATGTGACCTCGCTCACCAAGGTGCCGTAGCAGTTACCGTGGACCTCGGCCCACTCAACAAACTCACCGTTTGCCACGCGGCGGTCGAACTCCTTGCGCGTCAGGAAAAAGTAGTTAACGCCGTCGACCTCACCTTTGCGTGGTGCTCGCGTGGTAGCCGAAACCGTCAGGCCCAGGTTCGAGCGACGCTCGCGCACACGAGTGACGAGCGTGCCCTTGCCTGCACCTGACGGTCCAGAAATCACAAAGAGCTTTGATTCCTGAGCGCTCACTTATTTGGTCAGCTGCTCGAGGAGCTGCTCGCGCTGGCGGACGCCGAGGCCCTGAACGCGACGGGTAGCGGAGATGCCGAGCTCCTCCATGATCTTGGCGGCCTTGGCCTTGCCATAACCGGGGAGAGACTCGATGAGGGTGGAAACCTTCATGCGGGAAGCGATGGGGTCATCGGAGTTGAGCACGGACTCGAGGGACTTCTCGCCCTTCTTAATCTGCTCGCGAAGCTCAGC
>CABSBA010000140.1 GCA_902475825.1 uncultured Collinsella sp.
TCGACCGCCGCCTGGGCGGGGATGCCGACTTTGCCGCCGTGTGCGAGACGCTGCACGCCCATGGCATCCGCGTGGTGCTCGATGCTGTCTTCAACCACGTCGGTCGCGGCTTTTGGGCCTTCCGCGATGTGCAGGAGCGCAAGTGGGATTCGCCCTACAAGGACTGGTTCCACATCAGCTTTGACGGCGACTCGTGCTACGGCGACGGCTTTTGGTACGAGGGCTGGGAGGGCCATTTTGAGCTTGTGAAGCTCAACCTGCAAAACCCCGCCGTGGTCGATTACCTGCTTGAGTCCGTGCGTCGCTGGGCCGAGGTCTTTGGCGTCGACGGCCTGCGCTTGGACGTCGCCTATATGCTCGACCGCGACTTCATGCGCCGCCTGCACGCCTTTACCCGTGAGCTCAAGCCCGACTTTGTGCTGATTGGTGAGACACTCCACGGCGACTACAACCAGATCGTCAACGACGAGATGCTCGACTCCTGCACCAACTACGAGTGCTACAAGGGCCTGTACTCCAGCTTTAATTCGATCAACATGTTCGAGATTGCGCACTCGCTGCACCGCCAGTTTGGCGGCGATCCGTGGTGCATCTACCGCGGCAAACATCTGCTGTCGTTTGTCGACAACCACGATGTGCCGCGCCTGGCAAGTATCCTCACCGACAAGTCGTGTCTGCGTCCCGCCTACGGCATGCTCTTTGGCATGCCGGGCATCCCGTGCGTCTACTATGGCAGCGAGTGGGGAATTGCCGGCGAAAAGGGTGGCCCCGATGGCGACTGGGCGCTGCGACCTGCGCTCAATGAGCCTGCGCCCAACGAGCTGACGGCGTTCATCACGCAGCTTGCGCACCTTCGCTCGGCCGACGACGCGGCTGCCCGTGCTCTCAACTACGGTGCCTATCGCAACGTGGTGATCCAGAACAAGCAGCTGCTGTTCGAGCGCGCCTGTGACGGCGCGACGGTACTCGTGGCGGTGAATGCCGTGGGTGAGCCTTACACCTTTGGCGCCGGCGAGCTCAACGGCTCCTTTGTCGACCTGCTTGCCGACGGCATGCCCACGGTCGAGTTGCCGGGCTCCCTTGAGCTTGCGCCCTACGAGGTGCGCTATCTGTTGAGAGCCTAGCCCATGGCCGTATCTGACGAGGGCTATCAACATATTGAGCATGGGTTTGAGCCCGTGTTTGACGAGCACTCGCGCGTTTTGGTGCTCGGGTCGTTTCCCTCGGTGCTTTCGCGCGCCAATGCCTTTTATTACGGCAACCCTCAGAATCGCTTTTGGCGTGTGATGGCCACGTGCCTCGGTATGCCTGTGCCGCCCAACGAGGGCGATCCTTTGGCAAGCGGTGAGCCCGCGACGCTCGATGCCTCCATTGCCGCCAAGCGGGCCATGCTGCTGAACGGCGGCGTGGCCCTGTGGGATGTGGTCGAGAGCTGCGACATTAAGGGCTCGAGCGACGCGAGCATCCGCAACGTTGTGCCGGCACATATCGAGCGCATTACCGATGCCGCGTCGATCGAGGTCGTTGTCTGTAACGGCGGTACGGCAGGGCGACTCTACAAACGCTACTTGCAAGATCGGACGGGGTTGTCCGCCGTCGTCCTGCCCTCGACAAGTCCTGCCAATGCCGCCTGGCGCCTGGAGCGGCTTGTTGAGCGCTGGGGCGAGGCCGTTGATTGGGGCGCTCTGTAATCTAGATATTTGATTGGACGCGGCTGCCGAGGTGTTTGATGATGGCATGCCAGATCGGTGCGGGCAGGACGGGTTTGGCGCGCACCATGCCGTCGGCATCGACGCTATCGGCATTGCCGCCGCCAAGCAGCTGTGCATGCTCAATGGAGCAGCCCATGCGCACAGCGCCCACAAGTTTATCCATCGCTTCCGAAAACGGCCGACGCAAGAGTCCCATGCGCGGTGAGTGGCGAAGAGCCGCAATGCCGCTGCCGGCACAGACGACAACGCCGTCGCACCATGCCAGATCACGTAGAAGACATGCCCGATACAGGCGGTCGAGGGCTTCGTCCGCCTGCTTGGTGTTTTTGGCCAGGGCCTGAACGACGACATAGACGCGCGCGTCTGTATTCTTAAGGCGATTGAGTATCTGCTCGACAGAGGTCATCGCTTCATCATCAAATGCATCATTAACACCGAGCACGATGCCATCGGCAACGCCGTCGGCATTATCCGCCTTCAAGTCAACCGGGCGGGGGAGCGCGGTGCCGGAAAGTTGTGCATAGGCGGCGATGGCATCCTGCAGGTCCCAGAGCAAAAACTCAAGATCGACGCTCTCGGGAATGCTGATATACGCAATGGTTTGCAGTGTTTTTGGCACATCGCCGCGTGCGGTCACCTCCATGCCATCTCCTTTCCAGTCCGTTTCCGTTTAGGTTACACCGTCTGGCGGCACATCGCCGCGCTATCCTAGTGCAACCCTTACGAAAGGAACGCCATGCGTCTGCCCATGAACACCTCGCTTGCCACGCTCAAGCCCTCCGGCATCCGTCGGATTAACGCGCTCGCCGCCCAGCACCCAGGGTGCATCGCTCTTGCGCTCGGCGAACCCGATTTTCCTACGCCCGATGTGATTAGCGCCGAGGTGACGGCCTCGCTCGACCGCGGCGACACGCACTATCCGCCCAACAACGGCCGTCCCGCCCTGCGTGAGGCGTTGTCTGCCTACATGGGGGACGCGGGCCTTACGTTTTCGGCCGACGAGGTCATCCTGACCGACGGCGCGACCGAGGCCCTGTCGGCAACATTCATGGCTATGCTCAACCCCGGCGACGAGGTCATCATCCCCACGCCGGCCTTTGGCCTGTACGAGAGCATCGTCGTGGCCAATCACGCCAAAGCGGTCTTTTTGGATACGGAGCCTGCGCAATTCCAGATTGACGAGGACGCACTTCGTGCTTGCGTGACGCCGGCGACCAAGGCCATCGTCATCTGCTCGCCCAACAATCCTACGGGCTGCATCCTCAACGCGGCGTCGCTCGACGCCGTGGCGCGCGTGGCAGAGCAGGCGGGCATCTACGTGGTCTGCGACGACGTATACAACCGTCTGGTCTATGTGGATGGCTACGAGCGCTTTGCCCAGCGCCACTCAGAGCTTCGCGAGCAGACGGTCATCATCGAGAGCTTCTCCAAGCCCTGGGCCATGACCGGCTGGCGCTTGGGCTGGCTCGCAGCGGCAGCCCCCGTCATCGCCGAGATTGCAAAGGCCCACCAATACTTAGTATCGAGTGCCGTCTCCTTCGAAATGGACGCCGCAGCCCGAGCCCTGACCGTCGACCCCACCCCCATGCTCGAAGTCTACCGAGCCCGCCGCAAACGCGTACTCGCAGCCTTAAACGCCATGGGCCTCGACGTAGTTGAACCGGCGGGAGCCTTCTATACCTTCCCGAGCATCAAACAATTCGGCCTAACCAGCGAAGACTTCTGCATCAAAGCCATCAAAGAGGCAAACGTAGCCCTAGTCCCCGGAAACTGCTTCGGAACCGAAGGCCACATCCGCCTAAGCTACTGCGTCTCCGACAAAGACCTGGACGAAGGCCTCCACCGCCTGTCCACCTTCATTTCGACTTTGTAGTCCTCAGGGACGCAACACATCAGCCCACCGACATAAGGATTATGCGTGGGGGCGTCAGCCAACGAAAACCCGGGCTGCCCCATAGTTGACGCAGGCCGCGCCGCCGAAGGCCGGGCGCAAGGTTTTCGTAGATTCCGCACGAGCCGGAAAGCACTTAATGTGCTTTCCGAGCGAGCCCAGGACCTGACCGAACGAAAAACTTACCCGCCTCGCCCGGTCAGGTCCGACGAGCAACGTTAACGAGCCGCCAAGATGGCGTCGATGAGCGTCAGTACGCCCCCGTCGTTGTTGCTCGGAATGCGCCACTTGGCGTGTGCATTCATGTGCTTCTCGGCATTGTCCACGATAAAGCTATGTCCGACGCGCTCCAGCATGGGGATATCGTTGTACGTATCGCCCACGGCGGCGGCGTCGGCGATATCGATGTCCAGGTGCTCGCACAGGTGCGCGACGCCGGCGCCCTTGTCGACGCCCAAGTTCATGAAGTCGATCCACTCGCGCCCGGCGTTGGTGACGTAGAGCTTGTCCGAGAACTCGGGGCTATAGGTCTCGCGGAATGCGGGCTCGGCATCGTAGGCGGGGAAGAAGATCGAGATCTTGTTGGACTCGATATCAATGCCCTCAAAGCTGTCGACGTAGTTGATTGTGTTGTAGTAGACGCTGATCTCGTCGTGGTATTGATGGTCGCGGGCAAGCACGTAGAACTCGTCGAAGCAGCACAGGACGGGGACAGCGCGAGGATCCTCCGAGGCGCGGCTCAAGACCTGCTGGTACAGCTCCACGTCGATAATGCTCTTATAGATATAGCTGCCACGATAGATCACGCATGCGCCGTTGTCGGGACAAAAGGCGAGGCGGTTCTTGATGCCCTCGAACATCTCTTCGAGCTTGGGGGCGGGACGTCCGCTGGCGGGGCAGAATACGATGCCGGCTTCGGCGAGCTTGTCCAGGCGTTCGTCAAGGCCTTGCGGCAGCACGCGCTCGTCGGTCAGCAGTGTCTTGTCCATGTCGACGGCGATGAGCTTAATGTTTCCGATATTGGCGTCCGATTCGTAAGTTTGCATAAAAGCGAGCCTTTCGTTTCGAAATTGTTTCAGACGTTATAACCATCAACTCGTAGTCAGGCGTATTTTCGCAGGATTGGCGCGCGTTTGCATCTTCATTCACAAAGTAATGAAAAAACTTTTCAGAAATATGAATTTGTC
>CABSBA010000141.1 GCA_902475825.1 uncultured Collinsella sp.
TTTGAGCGTGTGCCTCGATATGCACGCCATCGCCCGCGTTGAGCACCCAGCCGCAAATCCCGTGCGCCATGGCCTCGCGATACACAAACGGTCGCATGCCGACACCCTGCACAATGCCCGTTACATGGATATGCGCATGTCGCATGCGACCCTCCTTCGTTGAAATGTGTGCTGTTACAGCCCCAGGCTCTGCTCGGTGGCGGCGCAGGTGAGCTCGCCGTGTTTAACGCCGCGCAGGCCCAGCAGACGGTCAGCCAGCTCGTAGACACGCTCGCCGCGACCCTTAAGTGCCAGAATCTCCAAACAGTTGTGGTGATCCAGATGCACGTGCATGGTCGATACGATCTCGTCGGTGTAGTCGTGTTGCACCTCGTCCAGGCGGCGCGTCAGGTCGCCGGTGTGATGGTCGTAAATCATGGTGAGCGACCCGATGACCTGCTCGTCGGGCGTTCGCATCTGCTCCTTGGCAATCGAGGCGCGAATCAGGTCGCGCACGGCCTCGGAGCGGTTGGCCACGTCACCGCGGCGTGCGATCTGCTCGTCAAAGCGGCGCAGCAGATCGTCGGGCGCGGTGACCGAAAAACGGACCAGCTCGGAGGCGGAGCCGCTGCAACGGCAGCCCACGTCGCCGGTCGGCCCGTGGGGATGCTCGTGCTCGTGATCGCAGGCGTGCTCGTGCTCGGCCACGCTACACCAGCTTTACGGAGCCAACAGAGTTATGGTCGGCCTCGATGGCCTCCTCATAGCCCTCGAGTGCGTCGTGCGCCTCGTGGAGCGCCTCCATGGCGGCCTCGAGCTTGGCGCCAATGCGCTCCATATCAAAGTTCTCGGTTGCATGCAGCAGCTGATGGCTCCACTCGTGGGCGAGCTCGATCGTGTCGTCGACCTGCTTGACGCTCATGGCAAGCTGGCTCATGTTCATTCCGACGTCATGCATGGGAAATCTCCTTTTGTACGGGTCTATTCAGTGGTTCAGATTCTACTACGCCCGCTTTGCGCATCGCCGCATAAGAAAACGGGTGCGAGTCTGTCTGACCCGCACCCGTTCACTGGGGGCTGTTTGTGATTACCATACTATCCGTGGTCGCGGGCGCAGCACCCGGCTCTCCGGTGAGCGGCGCAAAACCGCTCATGGACGGCAGCACATGACCGGCGTATTACAGGTGCTTCTCAAGCAGCGCCTGCAGTCTGGCCTTGGGCAGCGCGCCAACGGAGCGGTCGATTTCCTCGCCGTTCTTAAAGACAACCAGCGTGGGGATGCTCATGACGCCAAACTTCATGGCCAGGTCCTGATTGTCGTCGACGTTGCATTTGGCGACGGCAAGCTTGCCGGCCAGCTCGTCGGCCACTTCGTCAACAATGGGCGAGAGCGAACGACAGGGACCGCACCACGGTGCCCAAAAATCAACCAGCACGGGAAGGCTGCCGTTAACGACGGAATCGAAGTTCTCGGGGGTAATCTGCTTAATGTCAGCCATGGTGACCTCCATAGTGCGACGCGGCTCGGCCGCGTAAAACTCAGTACGACCGTGCTTATACCCAGCGGCTCGTAAAGCAACCACTCGCGGGCGGCTCTTTTATATAATGGTGGGCACGCAAACGATTGGAGAGCGCATGCCCACGTCACAAAGCCAGAAAAAAGAAGCTATCGCCCAGGCGACCGAGCAGGAGCTCGCATCGCTCGCGGGCCGCGGCGTGCGTATCGCAGGAAACGCGTGCTCGCCGATTGTGCTGGTAAAAGGTGATTTAGACGATGCCGAGCGTGCGGGCGGCGAGCTGGCTGCCGGTCCGGACGGTGCCGCGCTGCGCAAAGCGCTCGGCGCCATCGGCTACGCGCCAGAGGATTTTTGCGTGCTGGCAAGTGTTGCCGGCGCGGGCGATGGGGCGGTTGCGACAGGCGAGGGCTTGCCGTGCGAGCTGTTCCGCGAGGCGCTCGAGGCCTTGGACCCCGAGGCGGTCTTGCTGTTAGACGATCGCGCGGCCGATACCATGCGCGAGACCTATGCCGACATGCTCGTGGCAATCGACGACTTTGATACCGCTATGCTCAAGCCCGGCTTGGTCGCCCATGTGCAGGGTCGTCGCGTGCTCGCGCTCGACGGTTTTGAGGCAGCGCTCACTGACAAAGCCGCCAAGCAGCGCATGTGGGCATACATCAAGCAGCTGACCCCGGCAGCCGCGCCGCTGTAGCGGACCGGAGCCGGCAAGGCGGCCCTGGCGGGTCGAGCGCAGCGCCGGCTTATCGCGCCCCTACATCACGGCGCGCAGCTCAAATCGGTCGCCGTTGATGCGAAACTGGCAGTTGCCGTTCATGCGTTCGACGGCAAGCTTAATGCTTTTGGTTCCAAAGCCGTGTCCGGTGTGCCCGGCTACGGGCATGCCGTCGACCATGCGCGGCGGGCGCCCAAACGTGTTGGAGACCAAAAGGAGCAGTTGCCCGTCCTCGCAACGCAGGTCCAGATCGACAAATCGCTTGCCCTGGGGAGCGGCGCTCGCGGCGACGATGGCGTTGTCCAGGGCGTTCGAGAGCACGCTAAACAGGTCGACGTCGGCTACATGGACGCTCTCGGGCACGGCGGCGCGCAAATCGGCGGTGATGCCGTTTCGGTTGATATCGGAGCTAAATGACGAAAGTACGATATTGACCGTGTCGTTGGCGCAGTAGCGGCGCACGGCGGTGCGGTCGTTCGTCTCGCAGAGCTCGTCGATGCGCTCGAGCGCCTCGTCGATGCGGTCCTCTTCGATCAAAGCCGCAAGGCCGCGCAGGAAGTGCCGCATGTCATGGCGGAGGACCGAAAGCTCACGTCCAGATTGGCGCCAGGCCTCGAGCTCCTTGATGGCCGCGCTGTCGCGGGTCGCGAGCATCCAGCGCTCGCGCTCGGCGGTTTCTTTTGCCTCGTATTCGCGCAGATAAACGGCAAGAAACATAAGGTAGAACGCGCAAAGCGCAAACGCCAAAAACTCAACCGTCACCACAGAGCCCGAGTGGAAGAGCGTGGTGTAGACATTGGTGGCGTAGTCAAAGATGTAGTAGACGAGCGGCAGGATGAGCAGAATCTCGAGTTCGGTAGGGCTTTTGACCGCCAGACGCGGACCGATGTCGCTGGCCCAATGCAGCAGGATCGCAAAGACGACGGCTGTGGTGATAATGCGTGCCACGTAGTACACGATTTGCGAGTCGGTGGCGGCGAGCGCTGCGATGCCCATCCAGTTGCTGAACTGGCAGCTCAGGTAGGCACTGGTGACGCCCAGCATAACGAGCAGCGGGCTCAGGCGATAGCGTGCGCACAGATAGATGATGAGCGGCAGATGCACGACGAGCGGATATACCTGACGGGCGAAAAGCTCGCCGCCGACGGCATTGGCGAGACCGAATGTGCATCCGGTTACGGCGCTGACCATTACCAGCTCAAGCGCATGACGCCGGTTGATCTCGATGCCGCAGAGCGCCGCCGAGGCAAAAACGCCAAAAAGCAGGGTTGTTGCGTGGTGAATGGCCCAAAGTGCCATCTCGGCGGTGGGGAGCATTAACGCCTCCCGCCCTCGAACCGTGCCGCAAAGTAGGCATCCTGGAAACCCTGCTTGCAGCTGCGCGCCAGCGGGATGCAAGCGCCCGAGCGCATGACGATATCCGTGCGGTTGAAGTGGTCGATATTGCGCAGGTTGACCTGGTAGCTACGGTGACATTTAAAGAAGCTCGCGTTTTTGGTCAGCTGGTCCTCGATGTTGCGGAACGGCTCGAGCGCCTCGATGTCGCGCCCGTCGCGCAGGTGGAATACCACGTGCTTGTTGCGGGCCTCGGCGTATTCGATATCGGACAGGCGCAGGGCATGGTAGCCAAAGGACGTTTTGGTTACGAGCTCATCGGTCACGGCGGGTCGCATGCTCGAAAGCTCGTCGAGCAGTTGTGCCAGGCGTTCATACGCTACGGGTTTGAGCAAGTAGTCGAAGGCGCGGACCTCATAGGACTCCAGCGCGAACTCGGGCGATGAGGTGAGGAACACCAGACGCACGGCGGTATCGGATTGGCGCAACTCCCGCGCGGTGTCCATGCCGTTGACGAGCGGCATGATCATGTCGAGCAGAATGATGTCGGCGCGCGATGCGGCATGGCGGGCCAGCAGGTCCTCGCCGCACGTGACGAGCGCAACGTCGACCGTCGTGCCCGTCTCGGTCGACCAGCGGTCGATCATCCGGTGCAGTCTATCTAGAAAAGCGACGTCGTCGTCGCAGGCGATAATCTTGAGCATTCGGGCCCCCTTAGTAGTTCGATTTTGCCACATTGGGTGCGCGCCGCCCGCTGAGGTGTGCCCCGTTTGCGCCCCACGACGTGCAACTCGCGCCAAGCGGCAGGGCGTTAGAAAGTGCAGCAGCAAAATAATCCATGGATAAACATGTCAATCGATGCCGGCGGTCGGACGGGGAATCATGCCGGCCGCCGGCGCCAAGCGATAACGAACATTGCGAAAGCATAGGGGTAAGGGGAGCTGTGATGAGGGAGAAGAAGATGGGGATGCGCGCTGTGTTGACGCGTCTGCTGGGTATCGCCACCGTGGCATGCGCACTCGTGGCGACGCCGGCAGTGGCAAACGCCGAGACGCAGGTCATGCCCGACGGAGTGAATGCCGAGGTGCTGTCGCTTAAGCAGGACGGCACCAAGCCCGTTCAAATTACTGAGCCGGGTAGCTATGTGCTTAAGACCGCCAAG
>CABSBA010000142.1 GCA_902475825.1 uncultured Collinsella sp.
TCAGGGCAAACGGCAATATCACGATTGACGACAGCGGAGCCGTCACCGCCAGGGCTACCAAGGACAAGGGTATTGGAGCCGACAAGAACCTCACCATCAAGGGTGACGGGACGGTCGAGGCAAGCTCAGCCGATGGTGAGGCCCTTTGGAGCGGCGGCAATATCAACATCTCGGACGGCAGCCAAGTCAAGGCAAACGCCGAGGGATATCTTGCCGTCGACACTGAGGGCAGTCTCGCGGTCACGAACGCCTCCCTTGACGCAAGCGGTGTTGAATATGGCGTCTATGCCCACAAGGGCGTTACGCTCGATCACGCGACCGTGACGGTCCGTACCAGCGCGAACGGCGGCCAGGCCATCGCCCTCATCACTGACGGGGGCGACATCGACATCAAGAACGGCTCCACCGTGGACGCGTTTGCGGAAGGCGAGGTTTCGGCTGCATTCTCCACCAGAAACGATCGACCCAACGAGAAGGGCGGCCACATCTACATCAGCGACTCCGTTGTCAAGGCCATAGCCCGCTATGTCGAGAACGGCGACGGCCCCATCCCCTACAGCGAAAACCAAGATGGCGAGACGAGGCGCGAACCCCAAGGCGAGAACATCGGCATCATCGCCCAGACCAGCGAGGGCGTCACACCCGCAGTCATCTCGATCATCCGCAGCAAGGTAACGGCCGAAGGAGATACAGCGGCAATCTTTGCCCGTGCCATGAGCGCTGACGGCAAGACAATCGGCACCATCAAGATTGAGAACGCCGCCATCCAGACGCCCGAAGGCGGCAAGGTCATTGACTATCGCAAGCTCCGTGACGGCATCTACGAGGCAGGCCAGGCCATCGGCACGGGCGACGCCACGGTCGACTCCCTCTATATCAAAGCAGTCGCCAAAAGTACGACCATCGCACCTCCCGAGGTAGCCAAGCCGGAAGACCCCAAGCCCGACGAGACCAAGCCCGCAGAAAGCAAGCCCGCGGAGTCCAAGCAGAACCCCAAGCCTGAGGGCTCAAAGCCGACCAAGGCCGTTGCGGCTTCAACCACGAAAGCCAAGACTACCGGCGTGCTCGCGGCAACCGGCGACACCTCGGGTGCGGCCATCGTGGCAACCGTCCTTGCGGGAACAGCCGCTATCGCCACAGGCACCATGGCGAGCCGTAAGCGTTCTTAAACGCCTCTGCGCACATGGCAGCTCCCGCGAAGGCCCCGAGCCCCAGCACCGTTTAACAACGCCACCGCCGAGCTCCCCTCCGGCGGTGACGTTTTCCAT
The DNA here is from genome assembly GCA_902475825.1 of uncultured Collinsella sp. Lineage (GTDB taxonomy): Bacteria > Actinomycetota > Coriobacteriia > Coriobacteriales > Coriobacteriaceae > Collinsella. Next base: position 1,269 of record CABSBA010000142.1, read on the forward strand.
ATGCGTCCGCAGGGGATGCACGAGATTGTCTTTGGTCTAGCCCAACCGGCATACGCTGGCGTGCGACAATTGGGGCTGCCGATATCACAACACTGAGAGAAGCCCGTCATGGAAGCGCATCAAAAGCAGATAACCGTTTATTCGAATCATACGGAAAGCGCGCCTGTCATCTACCTTCCTGTGGTCGTGGGCGACGGCAGCGAGGTTTATAAGTGTTGCCGAGAGCTCGACTGTCCGCCATTCGCCCTCGTCACCATTGGCGGGCTCGATTGGAATCGCGAGCTGAGCCCCTGGGCATGCGACGGGACCGTACGCGATGCCGAGCCTTTCGGCGGCCAAGCTGCCGATTTTCTTGATGAGCTGCTGAATCAGATAATCCCCCAGGTCGAGTCGTCGCTTCCTCAGCCGCCCACCCGGCGCGGCATTGCCGGTTACTCGCTCGCAGGCCTCTTCGCACTCTGGTCCCTCTGGCAAACCGATGTCTTTGACCGCGCGGCGAGTGCATCGGGGTCGCTGTGGTTTCCCGAATTTGTCGACCGTGCCAGCACGGCCCCTTTTGCCGGCAGCCCGCAAGCCATCTATCTGTCACTCGGCAAAAAGGAAACCAAGACGCCCAACCGCATGATGCGGCATGTACTCGACGACACACGCGCCATGGAAGCGTTGCTCGTCGAGCGCGGCATTCCAACAACGCTGGAGCTCAACCCCGGCAATCACTTTGCCCAAACCGACTTGCGCATGGCCCGCGGCATCCACTGGATACTGACGCATTAAAAATGGTGCCCACGCGCATATACGCATGGGCACCATATCTTGTTTAGCTGAACGCAGCTGCTACTCAGCAGCCTCCTCGAGCTCGGAGACATCAAACTCAAAGTCGTTACCCGGCAGAATTGCGTTGAGCACAATACCCACCAGCGAGCCCACGGCAAGACCGGAAAGCGAAATTGTCACGCCGCCCAGCTCCAACACGATGGCGCCGGCGGTGCTGTATGCGATGCCGAGCGAGAGCACGAGCACCAGCGCGGCCACCAGCACGTTGCGGTTGTTCTGGAAATCGACCTGGTTTTCGATGAGGTTGCGAACGCCCACGGCGCTGATCATGCCATAGAGTACGAGCGACACGCCGCCGATTACACACGCCGGCATGGCCGCAATGACAGCCGCGAACTTGGGGCAGAACGAAAGCACGATGGCGCAGCACGCGGCAATGCGAATCACACGCGGGTCGAACACACGCGTCAGGGCAAGCACGCCGGTGTTCTCACCATACGTGGTGTTGGCCGGAGCGCCAAAGAGCGAAGCCAGGATCGTGGCAAGACCATCGCCGAGCAGTGTGCGATGCAGACCGGGATCGGCAATGTAGTTGCGCTCGCAAGTCGAACCGATAGCAGAGATATCGCCGATATGCTCGATCATAGTTGCAAAGGCTAGCGGCATAATGGTAATGATAGCCGTCGTGGCGAGGCCGCTATCGAACTGCGGCCCAAAGAGTGCAAACACCGTGTTGTCCCACACGACGGGCAAGCCAACCCAGGGAGCGGCTGCGACGCCCGAAAAATCGACCTCGCCCAGCGCAGTCGCAACGGCATAGCTCACCACAACGCCCAGCAAAATCGGCACAATCTTGACCATGCCGCGGCCCCAGATGTTGCAGATGACGATCACAGCCACGGCAATAACAGCCACAAGCCAGTTGGTCTGGCAGTTAGCAATAGCGGAGCTCGCCAGGATCAGACCGATCGAAATGACGATGGGACCAGTCACCACCGGCGGGAAGAAGCGCATAACGCGCTTGGCGCCAAAGGCGCGGAAGAGCGCCGCAAGCACCGGATAAAGCAGGCCGGCGCAAGCAACGCCCAAGCAGGCGTAAGGCAAAAGCTCGGCCTCGCCGTTGGGCGCGATGGCGGCATAGCCCGCAATAAAGGCAAACGATGAGCCCAAAAATGCCGGCACCTTACTACGCGACAGGAAGTGGAACAGCAGCGTACCCAAACCGGCAAACAAAAGCGTTGCAGATACCGAGAGGCCAGTGAGCACGGGTACCAGCACGGTGGCGCCAAACATGGCAAACAGATGCTGCAGGCCGAGCAAAAACATGCGCGGGCGGCCGAGCGACGACGCATCGTAGATGGCATCGCTGACGGCGGGCGTCGAGGACTGGGACATGGATGTCCTTTCGAATGGAAGGGCGATCGGGCATATCGGATAACCTGCCCGAACGATACGATCCGAACCATTGTACGCGATACGCCATGCCTCGCACGCGCCGCCACCTGCAAACGCTAGCGCTATTTCCAAACGCGCTCGGCAATGCACTTGACCAGCGCGATTTTCGCCCACTGCTCGTCCTCGGTCAACTTGTTGCCAATCTCGCAGCTGGCAAAGCCACACTGCGGAGACAGATACAGGTTCTCGAGCGGAACATACTTTGCAGCCTCGTGGATGCGCTCTACAATAACATCCTCGTTCTCGAGCTCTGCCGCCTTGGTGGTCACCAAGCCCAGCACGACCTTCTTGCCGGGAGCGACGTGCTTGAGCGGCTCAAAACCACCGGCGCGCGGCGTATCGAACTCCAGATAGAATGCGTCAACGTCCTCATGCGCAAACAGGTACGGCGCGATGGGGTCGTAGCCGCCCTCAAAAGCGTAGGTGGAGTGGTAGTTGCCGCGGCATACATGCGTGTTGATAACCAAATCGTCGGGCTTGTCCGCGATGGCGGCGTTGTTGAGCGCCACGCCCAGCTCGCTTACCTTTTGCAGGTCGACCGGGCTCATGCCGGTCTTGGTGACAAAATCGGTATCGCAGTAGATGCCCCAGGTGCAGTCATCAAACTGGATGTTGCGGCAGCCCGCGGCATACAGGTCGGCAATCACGGTGCGATATGCTGCGGCGATGGCATCGGCGAGTTCTTCGTCGGTCTTATAGACAGCACGCAAGCTCTCCTGCTGGCCATCGCAGCGGTCGAGCGTGACTTCGGAGAACGTCTGAATCGGCGCCGGGATGGTCTGGCGTGCAACGTGGCCCTCGCCCTCGAGCGCCTTGACAAATTTAAAGTGCTCGACGAACGGATGGTTCTCGCCGCTAATGGGGCCGGTTACCACGGCGGTGTCGGCGGTAGTCTCCTCATCGTGAAACATATAGCCCGTACGCGAGGCACGACGCTCGATGCCATTCAGCCCCCACATAAAATCGAGGTGCCAGTAGCTGCGGCGAAACTCGCCATCGGTGATGACCTGCAGGCCGGCGGTCTTTTGCTTTGCCACCAAATCGCGAATGGCATCGTTCTCGACGGCCTTAAGTCCCTCGGCATCAAGCGCGCCTGCCGCATAGGCAGCGCGGGCGTCCTTTACGGCCTGCGGACGAAGAAAGCTGCCGACGATATCGGCGCGA
>CABSBA010000143.1 GCA_902475825.1 uncultured Collinsella sp.
CTAGCTCTAACCCAAAACCACCACAAAGGGGACAGGCACCTTTGTGGTGGTTTTTTATTGCTCCAGCATGCTGGGATCGAATTCACTCGCTTGGATCACACGGTACCCATTGCGCAGGAGCAGGTCGACAAAAACACCGTTGCCCGCGGTGAGCGTACCGCTAAAGGTGCCGTCGTAGATGCGGCCCGCGCCGCAAGAGGGACTGCGGTCCTGCAAGACGCACGCAGCAATCTCGGACGGCCCGCCCGCCTGCTCGCACATGTCGAGCGCCCGTTGGGCACCCAGGCGAAACTCGCGATCGACCGAGATGCCCTCGCAGGTACGGACCTCGCCGTCCACGATCTCGGAGGGATCGCGCGGTGTGGGCAGGCCGCCAAAGACCTCAGGGCACACCAAGAGGACCTCGGTCCCCGTACGTTCGCAGGCCTCGACCAACGCGCGGTGGTAGTTGTCGAACCCGTTATACTTGCAGCTCTCGCCCATCAAACAGGCACTCACCACGATCTTCAAATGCATCCCTCTCAAGCAAAACGCCCCATTTGAGATAGGCACTCAAATGGGGCGTCGATATTTACTGTCCCGAACGCAACGCTACTGTTGCTTAGGCATCAGCGGATTTTCGCGCGTGAGGAGATTCATGAACTCCTCGCCCGTGATCGTCTCCTTCTTGTACAGATAACGAGCCAGCTCGTGGAGCTTGAACTTGTTCTCCTTCAGGATCTGCAGAGCGCGGTCGTGCGCATCCTCGATCAGCTTGGCGACAATCGCGTCCACGCGCTCGGCCGTACCGGGGGCGCAGGTGAGCGACGTATCCTGGTTGAGGTACGCGTTCTGCACGGTACCGAGCGCCATCATGCCAAACTCATCGGACATACCAAAGCGCGTCACCATGTTGCGGGCGAGTTTGGTGGCCTGCTCGATATCGTTGGCGGCGCCGGTCGTCATCTCGCCAAAGATGAGTTCCTCGGCCGCGCGACCACCGCAGTAGACGGCGAGCTTGTCCAGAACCTCCTGGCGCGTCGTCAGGAAGCGCTCGTCCTCCTCGACCTGCATGGTGTAGCCCAGAGCACCGCTCGTGCGCGGCACGATGGTGATCTTGGTGACCGGCGCGGAGCCCTTCTGGCGAGCGGCAACGATGGCATGGCCGATCTCGTGGTAGGACACAACCTGCTTCTCATGGTCGGAAAGCACCGTCGACTTGCGCTGCTGGCCGGCGATGACGACCTCTACCGACTCCTCAAAGTCGTCCTGCGTGGCGCGTTTGCGACCCTCGCGGACGGCGCGCAGGGCGCCCTCGTTGATGATGTTAGCCAAGTCGGCACCCGAGGCACCGGGCGTGGCGCGGGCAATCGCAGTCAGGTCGATCGGCGGCTGCGTCTTGACGCTCTTGGCATGCAGCTCGAGGATGTTCTTGCGGCCGGTCAGGTCGGGCAGCTCAACGGGGATGCGGCGGTCAAAACGGCCGGGGCGCAGCAGGGCCGGGTCAAGGCTGTCGGGACGGTTGGTAGCAGCGAGAACAACGATACCCTTGTGATTATCGAAGCCGTCCATCTCGGTCAACAGCTGGTTGAGCGTTTGCTCGCGCTCGTCGTTGCCGCTAAAGCCGCCGCCGTCACGCTTTTTGCCGATGGTATCGATCTCGTCGATAAAGACGATGCACGGGGCCTTTTCCTTGGCCTGCTTAAACAGATCGCGAACCTTGGCGGCGCCACGGCCGACGAACATCTCGACGAACTCAGAACCCGAAATGCTAAAGAACGGCACGCCCGCCTCGCCGGCCACAGCCTTGGCGAGCAGGGTTTTACCGGTACCCGGAGGGCCGACAAGAAGGGCACCGCGTGGCAGCTTGGCGCCGATCTCCTCGTAGCGTTGCGGCTTCTCCAGAAAGTCGACGACCTCCTTGAGGGATTCCTTGGCCTCTTCCTGGCCAGCGACGTCCTTAAAGGTCACGCCCACATCTTTGGAGGCGATAACGCGAGCACCGGACTTGCCCAGTCCGCCGCCGCCAAAACCGCCGCCAAAGTTCATCGACGGACCGTCATCGCCCATGGCCTTCTTCATGCGACGATTGAGCCACCAACCGATGAGGAAGAAAATCGCCATGGGAAGGATGAGTGTGAGCAGGTAGTAGGTCATCAGACCCGAGTTTTTATCGGGAACGACCGATTCCAGGGACGCACCGGATTCAAGCACGCGATCGGTAAAGCCAGCATCATTCGGCACGCCGGTCGTCTTGTAGGCGATGTTCTCGTCCTCGCCCTTCTTGGTGTAATAAATGGTGTAATCGTCCGTGTTGTACTCGACCTTGTCGACGCTCTTCTTATCGAGCGCTTTGACAAACGTCGAGTAATCGGTCTTCGTAATCTGCTGCGTGTGACCGATGTTGGGGAACAGAACGGTCGAGAGCACGAGGTAGACGACGAAGGCGATGAGCACGTAGAGGATCATATTCCGTCTACGTTTGTTGTCATCCATCTCCATCTGCTTGAACTCCATCTACTGGGGTTGATAATGCTATCTAGAATACCCAACCCGGACGGCGATAAACCGACGCCGGGCACGAAAGGACAGAGATGGCATCACTGGAAGTCGGCAAGGTTCAAATCTATACGGGTGACGGCAAGGGCAAGACGACGGCTGCGCTGGGGCTCGCGCTGCGCGCCACGGGCTATGGACTTAACGTGCTCATGCTGCAGTTTGCCAAGAAGCTACACTGCGCCGAACACGATGCCGCACCGCGCCTGGGACTGCGCATTGTACAGGCCGACCGTGACACGCCCGAGGCTTGCGCCGCACAGATCATGGAGCTGGCGCGCGAGCAGATATCACAGGTCGACGTTCTGATTTTGGACGAACTCGGCGAGGCCATGCGCCGCGGCTTCGTGACGCGCGAGGATGTCGAAGCGTTGATCGCGATAAAGCCCGCCACCACGGAGCTCGTGCTCACCGGCCGAGGCCTGCTGCCACTGGCCGATCTTGCCGACCTGGTCACCGAAATGCGTCCCATCAAACATTACTTCGACGAAGGCCTCCTAGCCCGCCAAGGCATTGAATACTAATTGATCCGAAGGGGACGGAGGAAAACGGATCATAGACATCACGACGGAGAGCAATGATCCGTTTTCCTCCGTCCCCAAGGGATCATTTGGCGGTGGCGCGGCCGAGCCAGTTGCCGCTGTGGTGGTAGATGGTAAACATCGTGGCCGTGATGAGCCAGGTTACGGGGTAGACCAGCAGCAGGTGCTCAAGGGACGGATCAAACGGCATAATCGCAAACACCCAGATCACCCTGAGCACGACGGTGCCAAAAATCGTGAGCAACATGGGCTGCAAGCTCACACCGGCGCCGCGGATGGAACCCGAGGCGTTCTCGATAATCGAGAAAATCGCATAGAACGGCGCAATGAAATGGAGGATGGTCGTGGTGTACGCCGAGATCGAAGCATCGTCGACAAACAGACGAGACAGCGGACCCGAGAATACCAGCAGCACGGCAGACAGGCCACCAATGAGCATAAACGACAGTACGAGCGACGTATGGTAGCCCTTGCGCATGCGCTCGTAGTTGCGCGCGCCAAAGTTCTGTGCCGAGAACGTGGTGATCGACACGCCAAGCGCCTCGGTAACCATCCAGACAATGCCATCCAGGCGGCCCGAAAGACCCCAAGCCGTGGTGACATCGGCGCCAAACAAGTTGACCGACACCTGAATCAAAACGTTGGAAATCGAATACGCAGCAGACTGAAAGCCAAGCGGCAGACCACATGAGATCATGCTCTTACAAATGCCAGGATCAATGCCGAGTTTGGACAGTGAAAGCCGCCACGCACCCGGTGCGCGCATCATACGAATCATAATCATCGTGGCGTTGGAGCAAATAGTCAGCGCCACCGCGATGCCGCAGCCCAGAGCCTCCATATGCAGCACGGCAACGAAGATGACATCCAGCACCGCATTAACAAGGCAGCCGGAAGCGATGATCACAGCAGGCCCGCGCGTGTCGCCCACGGCGCGCAGCAATGCCGTTCCCATATTGAGCAGCAGCGCCGCAACCATGGCGGCAAAATAGCAACGGGCATAGGCCACGCCCTCGGCCAATAGTTCATGCGGCGTGTTCATAAGCACCAGCATGGGCTCAACGAACACTATGCCAAGAATCGAGAAAACGATACCGCCCACCAGCGCGAGCGTCATGGCCGTATGGACCGATCGGCTCAGGCGCTCGTCATCGTGCTGGCCAAAAAACTGGCCCGTAATGACCGCGCAGCCGGCACCGACGCCGACACAAAAGCCGATGCAGAGCTCTGTAAGCACCATCGTGGCCTGAATGCCACCCAGCGCGAGCTTGCCGCCAAACTGACCGACGATATAGGTACCGATAAGCGTGTATGCCTGCTGAAAGAACGAACTAAAGAAAATGGGAACGCACAGCGACAGCAGCTGCTGCCAAATGACACCCTGCGTTACATCGATAGCCGTAGATTTCTTAGCCACACGCCCTCCCCACTAGCGTACGTCATACAACAAAACATCAATTGAACAGCAAAGCCATTATCAGCTTAACACCATCCGAAGGCAGCAGAAACGCCCTTGGCGGCAAAGCTCGAGAGCACCCCGCTAGTG
>CABSBA010000144.1 GCA_902475825.1 uncultured Collinsella sp.
ACTCCGTAGAATACGCGGCTCACCGAGTTATAGAAGCTCTCGGGGCCGTAATCGAGCAGCAGCACATCTCCGGGCCCGCGGCGCACCGCCACGCTCTCAACGGTGCCATCGCAGGTAATAAACTGTCCATCGATAGCGATCGCCGGAACGCTCGGACGATCATCGGACATAAAGATTTCGACGACATCACTCGGCGAAGTCAAGAAGGCACGGGCCTGAATGGTGTGCGGCGCAATGGGTACGCAGACCATGCCCGTATAGTCGGGGCTCACGATGGGGCCACCGGCACTGAGTGCGTAACCCGTAGAACCAGTCGCCGTGGACACGACCACGCCGTCGCCACGCAGTCGATCGATATGGTGGCCCGACACCGTGATGTCGAACTCGACCATATCGGACAGCGGACCGCGGGTAAGCGCCATGTCGTTGAGGGCGAAGGTGCGCACGACATCCTTCGTACCGTCTTCGCGCACGGACACGATATCCGCAGCGATGGTGGCGCGACGGCTCACGTGCAGCTCGCCGGAAAGGGCGTCGCTCACGACCTTAAGAATGTCGCGCTCCTCGGGGCTCGCAGCAGTTAAAAAGCCCAGGTGACCATAGGAAAGACCGAGGATAGGAATCTCGCGATGGTTGAGGATGCGGGCAGCGCGCAGCAGCGTGCCGTCGCCGCCGAGCGTAATGACCAGATCGGAGCCGTCAATATCAGGCGTACTTTGAATCTTCGATCGCTGGTCGGCAGCCCATGCGACCTCATAGCCCTGGCGCGTCAGCCAAAGCTCGAGCATCAGGCCGCTCTCGACCGCCTCTTGCTTGTAGTAATTGGGAACCAGAAAGACCTTCATAGCGTTGCAGCTTTCTCGCTCAAAACCGATACCTGGGATTGCAGCTCATCGTCGGCACGTTCACCGGGGGCAAATCTAGTGCCGTACAGGAAAAACTCAACGTTTCCCTTGGCACCATGAATGGGCGACACGCACACATCGACCGGGAACAGCCCCTTGGAGGCAAAGAGTTCAACTGCCGCAACGAGTGTATCGCGGCGCACGGCGGGATCGGTCACAATGCCGCCCTCGCCCACCAGAGCCGCCGGAGCCTCAAACTGCGGCTTTACGAGCGTGCAAAACGAACCCGAAGGCTTCAGGCACGCCAGCACGGCGTCGATGATATTCGCGATACTCGTAAACGACACATCGCACACGGCTAGGTCGATAGCGCTGCCGTAGCCAAGCTCGGGCAGCTGTGTCACGTTGGTGCGCTCGTGGAGCGTCACGCGCTCATCCTGGCGCAGTGACCAATCAAACTGGGCGCGACCCACATCGACCGACACAACTGTGGCGGCACCGCGCTTGAGCAGGCAATCGGTAAAGCCGCCCGTGGAGCAGCCCACATCGAGGCAGGCAAGGCCCGTAGGATCGATCCCAAACGCATCGAGGGCTCCCTCGAGCTTGAGCCCGCCGCGCCCCACGTAGGGAATACGACCCTTCACGTGCAGGGGCAGACCGGGCGTCACCTTAAGGCCCGGCGAGGTTAAACGCTCGCCGCCACTCGAGACCAAGCCGGCCATAAGAGTGCGAAGGGCATCCGCGCGATCGGCGCAGATGCCCTGTGAAATCAGTTCGTCATCAAGACGCACGCGTTTCATGAATGCCATCAACCATTCGTATCCGGAGACGCGGCCTGGCTATCCTGGGATTCGTTTGCCGCATCCTCATCGTATTCCTGCTCAAGCTTATCGGCCTCACGAGGCGTCAGCTCAAACTTGTCGACCATATCGACCGCACGGGAGCCCAGCTCGATCGCCTCGTCAAACAGATCGAGCGAACGCTCCAGGGACGTATCCTTGGAGCGAACGGTCGCGATAATCTGGTCCAAGCGGTCCGAGATCTCGTCGAAGTTGCGGACGGAACCCTCTGGCATGGCTACTCCTCGACGGTACCGATCTCAGCCTCGGCGACCTCGGCATCTTCGTCGAGAACGCCGGCCGCAGCCTGAGCGGCGGCAACCTTGGCGGCAGCCTCGGAAGCCTGGGCCTCCTCGCGGGCACGGTCCTCGGCCAGCAAATCCTGATACAGGTCCTCGCCCGGCAGCTCCTCGCTACGAGCGATCTTGCCCAGCACGCCGTTGACAAACGACGCGGACTGATCGGTGCCATAGGCCTTGGCAAGCTCGACTGCCTCGTTGATCACGATGGCGTCCGAGACCTCCTCGTCGGTGAGGAAGCGCATCTCATAGACGGCGATACGCAGCAGATTGCGGTCGGCACCGGGCATACGCATAAGATCCCAGTTCTTGGCGACGGAGCGCAGGGCGCAGTCGATGCGGTCGATGTGCTCGTAGGCACCGCGGCACAGCTCCAGCGCGTAGGGGTCGAGGGGACCCTTCGAGATCAGGAAATCGCCCTCGAGGACGCGCTCGAGCGGGCTGTCCGTGGCCTCGGCCTGGAACAGCAGCTGCAGCGCCTGACTGCGGGCAAGCGTACGCCCGCGATAAACCTTAAGGCTCAAAGGTTACTCCTTGGGGAAAACGAGGCCGTCGATGCAAACGTCAACGCGCTCGACCTCGACGCCCACCTGGGCGTCGATGGCGGCAACCACGGCGGCGCGAACGGCCTCGGCGAGTTTCTTGAACGGATAGCCAAAGAACACCACGACGCGCACGGTAAGCGCGAGCTTGTCGCCAATGACCTCGGCCTCGACCGCCGGCTCGGAAGCCGGGGCCTTGGACGAAAGCATCATGGAGACAAGGTTGGTGGCAAGGTCCTTGACGCCCACGGAGGCGATGCCCTCGACATCCGTGACGGCGCCCGAGACGATGGCGGTCAGAACATCGGGCGAAATGCCGATGCCGTCAATCTTGATTTCCTGGGGCATGAGTCCTCCTAGAAGAGTTGGTTGCTAGACGCGGGAGACGAACTTGCCGTCGCGGGTGTCAACCTTAATGACCTCGCCCTCGTTGAGGTACATGGGGACCTGGATGACAGCGCCGGTGTCGATGGTGGCCGGCTTGGTGGAACCCTGGACGGTATCGCCCTTGAAGCCCGGGTCGGTCTGGACGATGGTGGTCTCGATGAACATCGGCGGGGTCACGCCCATGAGCTCGTCGTCGGCGAAGAGCAGCTGGCAGGTGTCATTCTCGCGCAGCCACTTGGCGTTCTCGCCCACCATATCCTCGGGAACGGGAACCTGCTCGTAGGACTCGTTATCCATGAAGATGTAGTCGGCGCCGTCGTTGTAGAGGTACTGGAACTCACGGGTGGTGAGCATGACGCTCTCGAACTTGGTGCCGGCGTTGCAGGTGTTCTCGACGACGCGGCCGCTCTTGATGTCGCGGGTCTTGTAGCGCACGAAAGCGCCGCCCTTGCCCGGCTTGACGTGCTGGAACTCGACGATGGTGTAGACCTTGTCCTTAATGCGGAGACCGAGGCCGTTCTTGAAGTCGGCGGTAGAGATAGTAGGCATAGCGACCTTTCTTGTTATTGGCTAGACGCACAAACGTCCAAATTACATACGAGCGAAATTATACACTTGCAGACGGCGGCTGCGGCGAGCGCATAAAAAGAGAACGCGGGACGCCCGAATCGATCCGGACGCCCCGCCTCCAAAAACCCAAATGGATGGTTTAGCAATCGATAATATGCAGGTCGTGCGGCGTCTTGGTGAAGGGCTCATAGCCGTTCTCGGTGACGACGCCGTAGTCCTCCAGGCGCACGCCGCCCACGCCGGGCAGGTACACGCCGGGCTCCATGGTGATAACCGAGCCGACCTCGATGATATTCTTGCTGCGGTTGAAGTTAGGCAGCTCGTGGATGTCGATGCCCACGCCGTGGCCCAGACCATGGTTGTAGTAATCGCCATAGCCAGCATCGCCGATAATCTTCTTGGAAAGCTTGAAAATGTCGTTGCCCTCGATGCCCGGATGGATAGCGGCGACGCACTCCTCATGGGTGCGGCGCACGAGCGCGTACAGGTCGAGCTGCTCCTGGGTGGGCTCGCCCATCACGACAGTGCGCGTCATGTCGGAGCGGTAGTCGCAGTAGCCCGCACCGTAATCCATGAGGACAAAGTCGCCCTTCTCGATCACGCGGTCGCTCGGGACGGCATGCGGATTAGCGGTGTTGGGACCGCTCGCGACGATGGAGCCAAAGGCCAGGCTGTCGGCGCCGTTGGCGAACATAAAGTTCTCGAGCTCGTTGCGGACCTGTTTCTCGGTCATGCCGGGTTTAATAAAGCCGAGCATGTGCTGGAAGGCAGCATCGGTGATCGACTGCGCGTGGCGCATGAGCTCGATCTCCTCTGCATCCTTGATGGCACGCATCTTGCGGATGTCGTCATGCATCAGCGGCAGCATGCAGGCAACGGAGCGGTCCTCCAGACCACGCTGAATACCCTGGTAGAAGTTAATCTGCATGTCATCCTCGACGGCGCAGACGCGGCATTTGTTGGCCGCAATCTTGCCGGCGACCCAGCCGGGGATGGTGCCCTCGTCCATGTCGTAGACCCAGGGGCTGCCGGCGGGCGTGTTCTCCTCAAAACTGTTGAGATAGCGCGAGTCGGTGTGGAACAGGCACTG
>CABSBA010000145.1 GCA_902475825.1 uncultured Collinsella sp.
TGTAACATCTGGAGGGGATTACGGCCTGCAGATGTTACAGATTGAGATGATTGACTGAGACGTTTACTGGTAAAAGAGAGGTAAAAGAGGAAACGCCTCAAAATTCCCCTTGCCCAACTTCGGCTGTTTGGTTACTATAGAACGGCTGTTACGGAGAGCTGACCGAGAGGCCGAAGGTGCTCGCCTGCTAAGCGAGTATGCCCCAAAAGGGCATCTGGGGTTCGAATCCCCAGCTCTCCGCCAGTACGAATTTGAAGAAGGGTCCCATTTGGGGCCCTTTTTTGTGCGGAGAAAGGATTATCAAGAATGGCGGCTGGGGATTCGAACCCTCAAAAAAGGAGGCGTCCTTTCGGACACCTCCTTTCAGCGAGCGTATTGTTCTTCGACCCTACACCTCGGGTGCCTTGGCTACGGTCTCGCTTTCTGCCGTAAGTGGGCGGTTGTCGATGCGGCGGCCCAGGCGGTCGAGTTTTACAAGGAGCCACTCAATGGGATTCGGTCCCGAGCCTTCCTCGTCGGCAACCAAATCCATGACGGCGATCTTGGTGCCGTCTTGCTTGAGCGTCACGCTACCCACCTTGTCGCCCACATGTACCGTGCCCGAAAGGTCATCATAGGTAACCTTCTCGGTCACCTCTCCGGCAAGCGCAAAGACGGTCGCCTGAGCTGCGGGATCGGCGAGCGTGGCATCGATCGTCTTGTCCGTCCAGTCGGTCTGGCTGATGCGCGCGATGAGCGGATTGCCGTTGGCGGTCTTTTCCTGCGTGTTGGCGATCGCAACCGTCACCTTGTGGTCGTAGTACCAGTTGGCAAGGGCGGCCGTGTCGGCAAAGCGCTGATCGGTGGTGCTGGAGTTCAAGACGACGGTGTAGGTCTCGTCGCCATCGCGGTTGTAGGCTCCCGTAAAGCAATAGCCGGCATCGTCGGTGGTGCCGGTCTTACCGCCGATATTGCCGTCCTGCCCCAGCAGCTCATTGTGCGTATCCATGGAATGCGAATGGTCGGAACCGTCGGCGCCCGTAACCTCAATCCAGGAATCATCGCTCGCCACGATTTCGCGGAACGTGTCGTTCTTCATTGCCTCCTGCATCATCAGGGCCACATCGTGCGCGGTGGAGTGCATGTTACCGGCCCACTCATCAAAGTCCAGACCGTGCGGATTCTCAAAAAGCGTTCCCGTGCAGCCGAGCTCTTGAGCGCGTTCGTTCATGGCCTTTACAAAGGTGGCCACGGCGTCCTTGGTCTTGGGGTCGATCTTTTTGCCCACGTGCTCGGCAAGCGCGATGGCGGCATCGTTGCCCGAGGGGATCATCAGGCCGCGCAGAGCTTGCTCCACGGTGAGCTCGTCGCCTTCGAGCAGGCCGGCGGTCGAATTGCCCACGGTTGCTGCGGCGTTGCTCACCGTGACCTTCTCGTCCATCTTGCAGTTCTCGATGGTCAGGATTGCGGTCATGACCTTGGTAATTGAGGCGATCTTGACCTGCTCGTCGGCACTTCGGGCGTAATAGACGGAACCGTCCTTGCTCATGACGATGGCGTTGGTCGCATCGATATCGGGCAGATTGTCGGCCGTGATGCCGCGGGCGTCGGCGGTCTTACCGCAAACGATATCGGTCGTAAGCACCTGGGCGTTGGCGATAGACGGCACGCCGGCAGCAAGGGCGAGAGCGCAGGCAATGCCGGCAGTCAGTTGCGCGGAGCGCTTTACAAGAGAACTAAGGGTCTTCACAGATTTCGCTTTCGACGGGATGGTCTCTTTAGAGTTCAAAGTATATCGTTTACCGGCGCGGACAATCAGTGCGCGGGCGCGCGCGGCCCATGTCTGCGCCCGAACGGACGCATAGGTGCTTAAGGTCGACTTAAACGACCGCGCTTGTTGTGTGTGGCGCGCGCTGTCTCGGGCATAATGGAGCGCGAGAGGAGCACGCATGAACGAGCGCATTTTGGTAGTTGATGACGAGAAGGCCATCGCCGACCTGGTCGGTATCTACCTTACAAAAGAGGGCTTTGATGTTCAGATTGCCTATAGCGGAGCAGATGCTGCCAAGGCGATTTTGGAGCAGGAGTTCGATCTGGCGCTGCTGGACGTCATGCTGCCCGATATCGACGGCTTTGAGTTGCTGCGCACCATCCGCGCTGGCCATACCTATCCCGTTATTATGCTGACGGCGCGCGATGCCCAGCAGGATAAGATCGAGGGCCTCTCGCTGGGCGCAGACGATTACGTGGTCAAGCCGTTCCGTCCGCTGGAGCTCATAGCGCGCGTTCATGCTCAACTCCGTCGTTACACCAGCTACGGCAGCCGCGCACAGGCGGTCGAGTCACCGACCATCCAGCTCGACGGTCTCGAGATCAACCGCGACGCTCGTTGTGTGACGGTGGACGGCGCACCGGTGCGTCTCACGCCCATCGAGTATTCCATCTTGCTGTATCTGGTGGAGCATCGTGGCAGCGTGGTGGCCGTGGGGGACCTGTTCCGCGCGGTGTGGAACGAGGACTTTATGCCCGGCTCCAACAATACGGTGATGGTGCACATCCGCCATCTGCGCGAAAAGATCGGCGACGATGCTCAAAAGCCGCGCTTTATCAAAAACGTCTGGGGCGTCGGCTACATAATCGAATAACGCCTTTGGTGGTGGGGAAGTGGATATGACAAAAGACGATAGGCGGGTATTCGAGGTGCCCGATCGACTCTTTGAATACATAAGGGCGGTCGTCGACAACCGCGCGCTTGCGACGGTGCTGCTCTTTTTGCTGAGTCTGCTACTCATTGGCATTGACAATATCGTCGGCATCCTGGCAGTTCTGCTCGTTGGCTTCTTGCTGATCGATCGATTCGAAATCGTCCGCCGTTGCGTGGTAATCGGCGGTGCCGCGTGGACAATTACGCTGGCGATCGGGGCCATGGCGCTTGGCGGTATTGGCGAGCCCGTGTTCTTTGACGCCGCCTTTGTGTTCAACATGCTCGGCTTTGTGCTGGCGCTTGCCGTGTGCGTCCTGTTCTTTTGCGGACGTGCCCTGTATTACCAGGGCTATGAACAGGGCGAGCAGCATGCCGACCGCGTGATCGCCGCCCGTATTCAGGATCGTCTGATCGATAACCCCGACACGTGGGATACCATCGACGGCGACTTTCTCGAGGTCGAAGGTGCGCTCAACCGGGCGCGCGATTGCGAGCGTAAGGTTCAACAAGCCTTGCGCGACGAATCGCATCGCAAAGATGACCTGGTTACGTATCTGGCGCACGATCTGCGCACGCCGCTTGCCAGCGTGGTGGGCTATCTTTCGTTCCTGCAGGAGGCTCCCGATTTGCCGCTTGAGCAGCGTGCACGCTTTACGGGCGTGGCGCTCGACAAGGCCCATCGGCTCGACGCTCTCATCGAGGAGTTCTTCGACATCACGCGTTTCGATTTCCACGATATCGTGCTTACCCGCGCCTACGTCGATTTGGGGCTATTGCTGGCGCAGGTGGCCGACGAGTTCTATCCCATTCTCAACGAACAGCACAAGGAAGCCCAGGTTGATATCTGCGAGGACCTGACGGTGCTCGTGGACGGCGACAAGATGGCTCGCGTATTCAACAACATCATGAAAAACGCCGTTGCCTATAGCTATGAAGGCTCGATGATCACGATCGAGGCCAGGCGTTTGGGCGACGGTGGCGTACGCGTACGATTTGTGAACCAGGGCGATCCGATCCCTGAGCCAAAGCTCAAGGTGATCTTTGAGAAGTTCTATCGCCTGGATGCAGCGCGTGCGACCAATCGCGGCGGTGCTGGGCTGGGGCTTGCCATCGCCAAGGAGATTGTATGCGCGCATGGCGGTACCATCGCGTGCGAATCGACGCCCGAGCATACCGTCTTTACCATCGAGCTGCCCGCCGCGTAGCGTAGGCGCCTTTACAAACACCTGACAATGCGTTCACGTGCATATGAGCCGCGATCTCTACTATCGATACTGCTGAATTGATATCGATGTGGAGGTATGCGGTATGACGGCTGCTGCGGCCATGGAGCCCACGGAGCTCGAGGAGCTAATGGAGGCGCAAGCCGAGGCTGCGCACGAGCGCGAAGTCGGGGACGCGACTCGTCCCACGGCGCAGGATCTTGCCGCCTCGCCGACGCGCATCGACGTCAAGGGCCTCGACCTGTTCTATGGCGACCACCATGCGCTCAAGAACGTATCCATCAAGATTCGCGACAAGCAGATTACCTCGTTTATCGGTCCTTCGGGCTGCGGTAAGTCGACGCTGCTGCGTTGCTTTAACCGCATGAACGACGGCATCAAGGACTGCCGCATCGAGGGCAAGATCGCGCTCGATGGCCAGGATGTTCTGGGCGACTACGACATCTGCCGCCTGCGTCAGCGTGTGGGCATGGTGTTCCAGCGCCCCAACCCGTTTCCCATGAGCATCTACGACAACGTCGCGTATGGCCCTCGCGGTATGGGCGTGCGCGACCGCGCCGTGCTCGACGAGTTGGTCGAGGACTCCCTGCGCCGCGCTGCCCTGTGGGACGAGGTCAAGGACAA
>CABSBA010000146.1 GCA_902475825.1 uncultured Collinsella sp.
CGTGGCGTGCGGCGGCACCGAGCTGGGCGGCATGGACTACATCATCGCCCGCAAGGTGCTCAAGAAGTTTGAGTCCATGAACGTGAGCTTTGTGCGCGACGAGATGAAGGGCCTGATCGAGTACATCGAGAAGACCTTTGACGAGGGCGGCCTGCCCGATTCCGTCATGTACCTGCAGCGGATCCAGAACTTCTACTAATGCCGTAAGCGCGGGGCGTGGGACAAGACAATCAGTAGCGTTTGCCCTACGTGGCGTCGCCCCGCCCCTTACCAATCGATCCAACCTATGGAGTAACCCATGTCCGAGACCATTCAGGACCTCTATACCAGCTTCTCCGAGCAGATGGAGCCCATTCAGGAGGACAGCCGCTACTTCCGCTATCTGTTTGAGATGGCGCAGGCCTCGGGCACCACGATCGAGCAACAGCGCGAGGAGCTCGTCAAGGTGGTGGACGAGGAGTGGATCAGCATGATCGAGGACTCGCTCGACGCCATCAACACCATCATCGAAAATCCGCGCCGCTTCATCACCACCGAGGAAGAGGTGGTGCCGGTCTCGCTCGCCAAAAAGATCAGCGCCGACAGCGTCCGTCATCTGAGCCAGAACACGCAGTTCCTGGCGCCGAGCGACGATGGTGGCGTCCATCCCACGCGCATCCTCAACGTCAATACCGTCGAGACGTACGACCTGTACGAGAACCGCTTTATCTACCACCTGATTCAGCGCCTGCTGACGTTTGTGGACAAGCGTACCGACGTGATCTTTTGGTCGACGGGCAACGAGATCCGCAACCGCTTTAAGATGCACAGCAAGATCGACGACGCGTACGAAGAGATCGAGTACAACGTCGAGATGACGGTCAAGAACCGCCAGAGTTTCGCCGAGAACGACGCCGACAACATGGACGTCTTTATGCGCATCGACCGCGTGCGCCGCCTGGTCATGGCGCTACGTGGCGCGTCATTCTGCCAGATTATGAAAGGGTGCAGTGCGGTCCGCAGCCCCATTCAGCGCACCAACCTTATCATGAAGGACCCCAACTACCGCAAGTGCTACCAGTTGTGGCAGTTTATGGAGCGCTACGACAAGGTGGGCTACAACATCGACGTGCAACAGCAGGCGCTGGCGTTCGATGACGAGTACATGGTGCAGATGTACACCAACCTCATCAACAACTACACCGTCTTTAAGAGCCTGACCGACGACGAGCGCAACCTGCAGGAGCTCGAGAGCGTGCATCCCGAGCCGGTGGCGCCCAAGTTTATTAAGGAGATTAAGGAAGAGCAGGTCGATAGCCCCGACCTGCCCGATGTCGAGGTCCGCCGCGTGTTTGTGGAGGAGGTTACGCAGGCCCAGCTCGATGCCGAGCAGGCGTTGGTCGAGGCTCGCGAGCAGATTGAGGAGCTGCAGGGGCAGCTGAAGTCCTGGAAGGTGCAGGCGCACGCGCTGACCGATGAGCGCGACGACTTGGCCGACGAGCTGGACGAGGCAAAGACGCGCGAGCTGGCGCTGACGCAGCGCGCACAGATTGCCGAGGCCGATGTCGAGGAACTGCGTGGCTCGCTGGAGGATGTCGAGGCCGGCAAGAAGGCTGCCGAGGCCGATGCTGTCGAGGCGCGTGAGACCGCGGCGGCGCAGTTGGCGCAGATGCGTGCCGAGGCCGATGCCGAGGTGGTTGCCGCCCGTGCCGACGCGGACGCCAAGGTTGCTGCCGCCGAGCAGGCTGCCGCCGAGCAGGTCGCGCAGGTCAAGAGCGAGTCCGCCGCGGCCCTGGCTGCCAAGACGGCGGCCGATGCCGCCGAGCTGCAGGCCGCCAAGGACGCCGCCGCGGCTGAGCTTGCCGGCGTGCGCGAGGCATCTGCCAAGGAGGTGGCTGCACTGCATGCCAAGCTGGACGCCGCCCAGCTGCAGATCGAGGAAGTGCAGCTGACGGCCGAGCGCGATGCCCGTGCCGCGGCCGAGGCGGCCGACGCCGCTGCTGCTGTGGCGGAGCAGAAGCTCGCCGATACCGTTGCCGCGGCCGAGGAGAAGGTTTCCGCTGCTCAGCAGGCAGCCGATGCTGCGATCGATGCCGCCCGTGCGGCCGCCGACTCTGCTGTGGAGCAGGCTACGGTGGACGCCAGCGAGAAGGTCGCCGCAGCCGCTGCCGAGCGCGATGCTGCCACGCGTGCCGCCGAGGAGGCTCGTGCCGATGCCGACGCGCGTATCGCCACGGCCGAGCTCGAGGCGGGGGAGCGTATTGAGCGGGAACTCGCCGCCGCCAAGGCTGCGCACGAGCGCGAGCTCGAGGCCGCCCGAGCCGAGATGCAGCAGCGCTTGGACTCGTTGGCGCACGAGCTGGAACAGGCCGAACGCAATCGCGAGCGTGCCGAGCGCCGCGCCGAGGGCAACAGCCTGTCGCGCTATCTGCTGGCCCGTCTGCGCGGCGAGGCTGGCGAGGGCGTGGCCGCCGCGCCTGACGAGGATGGCGCTTCTGCGGCGGATGCCACCGAGGCCGAGGTCGCTGCCGACCCCGAGACTTCCGCAAAGGACGCCGACAAGTGATGAAGCACGTGCTCCGCGTGATCAACGTGTTGGCGACCGTGGTGATCCTCGTCGCCTTTGTGGTGCTGCTGCGCACGGTGTTCACGCCCGCCGGCGAGATTCCCACCATCATGGGCTACGGCTTTATGCGTACGCTGACCGGCTCGATGGAGCCGGCGATTCCCGTGCACTCGTTTATCGTCGTCGATACCGACAACAGCGAGGTCTACCAGGTGGGCGATATCATCACCTTCCATTCGTCCGATGATGCGCTGGAGGGTTCGCTCAACACGCACCGCATCGTATCCGTGGAGACCGCGTCCGACGGCTCGCCGGTCTACCACACCAAGGGCGACGCCAATCCGGTCGAGGATGCTGCGCCCGTGCCTGCAGCCGACGTGGTGGGCCGCGTAATCTTTGTCTCGGCAGGCCTGGGCGTGGTGGTCTCGTTGCTCACCAACCCGCTGCTGTTCTTCCCGCTTATCGTGGTGCCGCTGATTGTGCTGCTGGTGCTCGAGATCCGCCATATGGTCAAAACCACACAAGAGGTGGCGCGCGCCGAGGACGAGGCCGCCCTGCGCGCAGCCGTGGAGCAGATTCGCGAAAAACGTCGCCGCGAGCAGGAAGGCCAGGACAGTGCCAAGGATCAGGTCGACGGCGAGCATGTCGATGGAAGTGCAGAAGCCGAACCCGGCGCCCTAGACGATTCCAACCACTCGGCATAGCGCGTCTGCGCCTTTCGTCCCTGTAATTTGGATGCTCGTAGATGTTCCGAATCGTCTGCTTTTTCATGCCGATATTCGTGCTACAGTTTGAGCGCTTTGTTGCCAATTGATTTCGGGGGAGTGGGATGGAGCAGGAACGCACGGCTCAGCGTGCACGCGAAAGGGCTTCGGTACCGATGACGACGGCGTCCGATTTTGTCGTGCCCGAGGGAACTGACGAGCTCAGCCGCAACACCCGTCGCGCCTGGCGCGACCGTCTCAACGACGCCCAGACGCGCAAGATGATCACGGGTGTTTTAGCCACGCTGGTGGGCGGTTCGTTTTGGGGTTTCTCGGGTACCAGCGCGAGTTTTTTGTTTGATACCTACCATGTCGATACGCTGTGGCTTATGAGCATACGGCAGATTCTCGCCGGTCTGCTCTTTATGGCTGTGGTCGTCACGCGCGATCGCGCACGCCTGGTCAAACTTTGGACGACGCCCGCTGATCGCAAGCAGCTGCTGCTCTTTACCGCTTTTGGCCTGCTCTTTAATCAGTTTTGTTATCTTTCGGCCGTGCGCCTGACCAATGCCGGAACTGCGACGGTGCTCCAGTGCTTGCAACTGGTCATCATTATGGGCTACACCTGCGTGATCGACCATCGCATGCCTCGCGTGCGTGAGGCCGTTGGCATTGGGTTGGCCCTGGGCGGCACCTTTTTAATCGCTACCGGCGGCGACCCGACCAGTCTGAGCATATCGCCGCTTGGCCTGGTCGCAGGCCTTATGTGTGCGGTTAGCGCCGCCTGTATGGCGGTGATTCCCGCCAAGATTCTGTCCGAATACGGCAGTCCTATTGTTACGGGCTCGGCTATGCTTACGGCGGGTGTCGTTTCGAGCGTCTTTGTGCAGCCGTGGGCTCATATGCCGGCCCTCGATACGGCTGCCGTCGAGGCGCTCGCGGTGTTTGTGGTCATTGGCTCGTTTTTTGCCTACATGCTGTATATGCAGGGCGTTAAGGACATCGGCTCGGTGCGTGCGAGCCTCATCGGAACCGTGGAGCCGGTCTCGGCGACCATCACCAGCGCCGTTATGCTGGGCACGGTATTTTTGCCGACCGACTTGATTGGCTTTGTCATGATCATCGTGATGATGTTTCTGACGGTATAGCTTACGCCGCTGCCTAGACGGACGCGGTGTTGCACCACAATTTCGTGAATTGGTGCCTGCATCTGGAGTTTAACTGACGATGCCAAATATGTCATAAACTA
>CABSBA010000147.1 GCA_902475825.1 uncultured Collinsella sp.
GCGCTGGCAGTATTATGCCGCGGCTGCTGCAAAGAAGCGCTAAAGAAAGGCTTAATGAGGTTTGACGTTGCGATGAAACCGCAGGTAAAAGCTATCGAGTAACACTCTTGAAAGGTTTTGAGCTTAAGGGCTTTCTAAGGTTTGTGACGTGGATGTGGCGCGGACGTGCGGAGCGTGTGAATGCTCGCTGTTAGCGCTGCGGCTCTGCGGCCCGTACCTGCTCGATGACCTTTTCCATCGTGGCGTCGATGCGGTTTTTTTTGAGCTCGCATTCCCAGATGGTTATGGGTGTCCAGCCCATTTGAGTGAGTGCTGCCACGGCAGCGCGGTCGCGCTCGACGTTGCGACGGAACTTTGCCTCCCAAAACTCAACATTGCGCTTGGGCTGGCTGGGGTTGCACTTGGGGCAGCGGTGCCAAAAGCAGCCGTTGACGAAGATGGCGATCTTGCGCCCAGGAAAGGCGATGTCGGGCTTGCCGGGAACCTTCCATTCCAGGCGATAGCCGGTGAGGCCCGCTGCGCGCAGGCGCTGGCGAACGAGCAGCTCTGGCTTGGTATTGGCGCGCTTGTTGCCCTTCATGGACTTTTTGATGGCGGCGCGACGGCGGACCAGTTCGCGCTCGTCAGCGGAGAGGTCCGAGGTATCGATGCCGTCGAGCAGACCTGGTTTGGGGCGTTTTTTGCTACGGCGCTTAGGTGTGCGCTTGGGTTTGGTAGCGGGGTGTTCGGTCGTGGCGGCCTCGGCGTCGTTGACAGTGCCGTTGGCCTCGAGCCGGTCTTCCTTCAGCTCAATCAGGGCATCGATGAGCCCCTTGTCTGCGGGCATCCATTCCACCGTGGCAAGCGAGGTGCGCGGAATCCAGCGGATATCAAGCTGACGGTCATGCTTCTGAGGCTCGCCAGACCCTTTGGTCAGCGAGCAGTAGTAGCACTCCATGGAGAGATGGAAATCGGGGTAGTCGTACTCAACGGTATAGAAATCGCGCAGGTTGGTGACCTTCACCTGCAGCTCTTCCATGATCTCGCGGCGCACGGCGTCTTCGGGCGTCTCGCCGCGCATGAGCTTGCCGCCGGGAAACTCCCAAAGTCCCTGCATGTCGCCGTAGCCGCGCTGCACGGCAAGCAGCTCGTCAGATCCATCCTTGCGAATGATCCCAGCGGCAACATGAACAGTCTTCAACAGGAGTCCTCTCTCAATATCAACACGTGGCAGGCTAGCTACCCCTACCTTACACAACGGTAAGGCAAGCGTAAGCCATATCGATGGTAGCCGACTCGTCTTCTTGCGACTATAGATGCCGTAGACTAATTGCAAGAAAGGACTCGGTATGCAAACCACGCACATGGCGACCCCGGTACTGGAGGTCGCGCATCTCGAAAAGGTATACGGAGCGCTAGGCAACGTGACCCGCGCGCTCAACGACGTCAGCTTTACCGTCAACCGCGGCGAATTCGTTGGCATCATGGGCGCCTCGGGCTCGGGCAAGTCGACGTTGCTCAACTGCGTGTCGACCATCGATAGCGCTACAAGTGGCACGATCCGCATCAACGGGCAGGACGTAACACGCATGAAGCAGGCTAAGCTTTCGCAGTTCCGCCGCGAGGAGCTCGGCTTTATCTTCCAGGACTCCAACCTGCTCGATACGCTCACGGCACGCGAGAACATCGCCCTGCCGCTCACCATCGCCCGCACAAACTCGGCAGAGATCTCGACCCGCGTGCAGGATGTGGCAGCGCGCCTGTCCATCAGTCAGGTGCTCGACAAGTATCCCTACCAGATGTCCGGCGGCCAGCAGCAGCGCGTTGCCGCGGCTCGCGCGCTCGTCACCGATCCCACCATGATCATGGCCGACGAGCCCACCGGCGCCCTCGATTCCAAGAGCGCCCGCCTGCTGCTCGAGAGCCTGGAGGCCCTCAATCGCCGCCTGCGCGCCACCGTGCTCATGGTCACGCATGACAGCTTTGCTGCCAGCTACACGAGTCGTGTGCTGTTTATTCGCGACGGCAAGATCTTCACCGAGCTGCGCCGCGGCGACACCGACCGCCGAGAGTTCTTCGACCGCATTATGGAGGTCGTTGCCATGATGGGCGGTGAGGGCTCCGATGCTCTGTAAACTCGCTTGGGGCAACGTCCGCCGCGCCGGCCGCGACTACCTCGTCTACCTTTTGACGCTCACCCTGGGCGTCACGGTCTTCTATGCCTTTAACACCATCTCGATGCAGGTCGATATCGCCGGCATCAAGGAGCAGGGACTGTCCGAGCTCATGGGCAGCATGCTCGGCTACCTCACGTACTTTTTGGCCGGCGTCATGGCCTTTTTGATGGTGTATGCCAACAACTTCATTATGAAACGCCGCAAGAAGGAGTTTGGCCTGTACCAGGTGCTCGGCATGGGGCGCGGGCGCGTCGCCACGATCATGGCGCTCGAGACGGTGATAGTATCGGTCGTGGCCTTTGTCGCCGGCATTGTGCTGGGTGTGGGACTCTCCCAGCTCATGACGTTCTTTACGGCCTCGCTCTTTAAGACACAGATCGCCAATTTCCACTTCTTTTTCTCGGTGCATGCGTTCAACCTGACCCTTGCCTGCATGCTCGTAATGTTTGTGCTCACGTTACTGCTGAACCTGCGCGCCGTTCGTCGCACTAAGCTCATTGAGCTCATGGGTGCCGAGCGTCGCAACGAGAGCATCAAGACGCGCAATCCCTGGATCGCGATTGCCATCTTCGCCGTGGGCGTGGTGCTTGTGGGCGTGGCCTATTACCGTCTGCTACGTGATGGGTTCCCGCTAACCGCGACGGACAGCAAGCTGCAAGAGGCCATGAACCAGTTTGGCATTACGACCGCTATGGTTACAGTGGGCACCTTTGCCCTGTTCTGGGGACTCTCGGGCATGCTCATCAAGCTGCTGCAGAGCTTGCGCGGCGTGTATTGGCGCGGCCTCAACATGTTTACCGTGCGCCAGCTTGCGGCCAAGGTCAA
Source organism: uncultured Collinsella sp. (assembly GCA_902475825.1). Taxonomy (GTDB): domain Bacteria; phylum Actinomycetota; class Coriobacteriia; order Coriobacteriales; family Coriobacteriaceae; genus Collinsella. The sequence goes on from CABSBA010000147.1 coordinate 2,982, forward strand.
CACGGTGTGCTTTTCGATGGGCGTCATCGCGATGCTCCTGTTTTTGGCCATCACCTCGGTGACGTGCGGTATGTCGATTGCCAACGTGATGAACGAAAACCTGGAGCGCTATAACCCTGTTGACGTGTCTCAGACGTATGTCTATTACACGCCCGATAGGCTCGACTACTACAAGGAGTATGTCAATCCGTCCGAGGCCGATCGCATGGTGCTGGCCGATGCAACGGTCGATTTGTACGCTGCATGGCACGGCGATCGTATCGATCCCGATAACGTTACAGAAAGTAGTAAGGGCAAGTCGGCGGACAACAACGACGAGACCGGAAAGAAGGTCAATATCGCCGATGTTGCCGGTGAGCATGTGCAGATCGATTCGTATCTGAGTTACCCGCTTGGCGGCTCGGGCCCCTCGGTGGTGGCGGGTGAGATGTGCAAGGCCATGGGCGAAAAGCTCCCCAAGGTGCTCGAGGGTAGCAATGCCGATGATATGGGCCTGTTTGTGACGCCGGCGAGCCAGTACAACAAGCTGCGCCAGATGATGGGCGAGGAGCCGGTGAGCATTGGCCGCGACCAGTACGTGCTTACGTGTGATATGGGCGGCGAGCTGGTCGACCTGTACACCAAGTATATGGCTGGCGGCCATGCCCTTACCTTGGGCGGGCATACGCTCAAGCCCGCAACCGATAAGTCGGACGAAGATGCGGCGGCCATCGCCAACTCGGCGATGGGCAGTAATCCGGGCACCGTCGTCGTTGCCGATGAGCTGTTGTCCCAACTTAATCTGCAGCCGTGTTCCAGTAGCCTGCTCGTTAACTACAAACAGGGGATGGATGTGACCAAAGCAGACGAGAGCATTAAATACACTGTGCTCGACAATCTGCTCGTTGACGGCAAGGAGCCGGGGTCATGGGGTGTCTTCATCACGCGTTCCGAGATGTACACGCAGGCGGCACAGATGAACGGCATGATTAGCTATCTGGCCATCTACATTGGCTTTGTACTGGTCGTTGCATGCGCGGCGATACTGTCGATCCAGCAGCTCTCCAACGTGGCCGACGGCAGCCGCAGCTATCGTGTACTGGCACAGATCGGCTGCGACGACCGCCAGATTCGCCATTCGGTGATGGCGCAGCAAGCGGTATTCTTCCTGTTCCCGCTGGCAGTGGGCCTGGCGCACTCCTTTGTGGCACTTAAGGTGATCATCGAGGTGGTGAGCATTTTCGGAGATATGAGCATCGGCGGCACCGTGGGCCTCACCTGTGTAATCTTCCTGGCGGCCTACGGTGGCTACTTCCTGGTGACCTACCTCATGAGCGCCGGCATGGTGCAAGCTGCTATCGCCACCCGCTACAGCGAGTAACCCGTTCAGCTCGGAATTATCGTAAGTTGAGCATAAGTCAGCGAAAGCGCCCCTAGGCGAGCAAGGTGACGTTTAAGAGGAGGGAAGCGTACTTTGGGTACGCGACCGACGATTGAACGTCAGATTGCCGCTTAGGGGCGTTTGCAGCGTC
>CABSBA010000148.1 GCA_902475825.1 uncultured Collinsella sp.
CGAACGGTTGTATTTGTTCGGTAAGCGGTTTTGATTGACAGAAGTTTTCATGTTGTGGTATATGGCTCGGGTATCATGAGCACGTTATCGATGTATGTACGATGCGCCATGGGCGCGGGGAATAGTTGGGAAGCAGGTTAGCGTGGAAGGCATGGCTCAGCAGACAAGGAATGGTCATTCGGCGAGCGCGGCAGAGGTTGCGGCGCTCGCTGGCGTGAGCCGCCAGACTGTGTCTCGCGTGGTCAACGGTATGCCCAACGTGACGGAAAAGACGCGCAAGCGTGTGCTGGCCGCCATGGAAGAGCTGGGCTTTCGTCCCAATTTTGCTGGAGCGGCGTTGCGCGGCGGGTCGTATCGTTCTATTGGCCTGTGCATGTACAACATCACACGTGTCGGTAACCTGGCGACGCTCGAGGGTATCATGCAAGCGGCGCGCGAGCACGATTTTGCCGTCACTATGATCGAGATGGGCGGCGACAAGCCCTATACACTTGCCGATGCCTCGCGCCGCATGGTCGAGCGACCCGTCGACGGCATGATTCTCAACATGAACCGCATGGCTCCCGATTTTGAGGAGTTTGTTCCCCAGCCGGGAGTGCGAACGGTCATCCTGTCCATGTATGCGCATCCGCGCTGCACGACGATCGACTCCGACCAGTATGGTTCGTGCGAGCTGTTGACCAATTATCTGCTGGAACATGGTCACTCGAATATGCGGTTTGTGGCGGGTCCGGAAAACTCGATTTCCTCGCGTTTTCGTGAGGCCGGTTGGCGCGATACGCTGGGTCGTGCTCATGTCGATGCCGCTCCGATGCTGCGTGGCGATTGGAGTGCGGACAGTGGGTACGCCATGGGCGAGCGGATTGCGGCCGAGGTGCTTGCCGGCGGGTCGCAGGCGCCGACTGCCGTGCTTGCGGCAAATGACCAGATGGCGCTGGGCGTTATCGCCGCGCTCGAGAACGCGGGCCTGTCCGTGCCCGACGACGTGAGCGTGGTTGGTATCGACGACGCACTCGAGGGACTTGTTCCTCACAATCGACTGACGACGCTGCGATTTGATTTGCGCGGTGTCGGTAAGCTTGCGTTTGAGGCGGCGATTGGAGAGAGCTCGTCTATCGAGGCGATTCATGTGCCGAGTACGCTGGTCGAACGCTCGACTGTTAGGGACATACGGGGTTAGGTCCTACTCCGTTTGTCTCGATTTGTAACAGGTAGACGGTCAAAAGCGGGCTACGTGTTACAGATTTAGATTCTTCGGAAAGAGCAATCCTGTTCGTCTCAATCTGTAACAGCTAGGACCAAAAAACTCGGCTAGATGTTACAGATCGAGACAAACGGCTCCCGACCAGCCCAAAAACAAAAAGACCGGGGGCGGCGCGCCGTGTGACGTGCCGCCCCCCGGCTGAGAAATGGGGACAGGTTGTGTGAGCGGGCAACCCCGCCAGTCACTAGTCCAGACGACGGGTCTGCGCCACGTGCTTATACCAGTAGGCGCTTGCCTTGGGCGTGCGCTTCTGGGTTTCAAAGTCAACGTAGAAGAAGCCGTAACGCTTGTTGTAACCATTGGTCCAGGAGAACTGATCCTGCAGGCTCCACAGGAAGTAGCCACCCACGTTGACGCCCACCTCCATGGCCTCGAGCAACCAGCGCAGGTGCTGCTCGATATAGTCGATGCGCGGCTGGTCGTCCACAACACCGTCCTTGTAGGGGTCCTTGTAGCCCATGCCGTTTTCGGTAATGAAGATCTGCTTGTAGTTGGGATAGCGCTGCTTAATGTAGACGAGCAGATCGAACAGACCCTCGGGATAGATGATCCAGTCCCAGTCGGTGGTGGGGATGCCAGGCTTGTTCACATGCTCGCCAATGCCCTTAACGCGCCAGCGGCCGGTGCCCTTCTCACCCGTACCGTTGTGGTGCAGGTCGTTCTCGCCATCGTAAGCCCTCAAGAAACGGCACTGGTAGTTGTTAACGCCCAGGTAGTCGTTGTAGAGCGCTGCCTCGCGCATAATCTCGAGGTCCTCGTCCAGGATCTCGATGGTGCCACCCGAGACGGCAGCCAGGCGGTTGGCGCACTCGAGGGTGTCGGGAGCATAGTCGCCGCGGAAGGTGGCGTCGATGTAGGTGTTGGAGGCGTCGGCCCAGATCTCGTTAAAGGTGAACCAATAGGTCACCTGGTCGGCGTACTCCTTAAAGCAGAAGGTGGCAAAGTTCACAAAGGCGTCGATGGTCTCGCGGTTGAGGAAGTCGCCCTTCTCAAAGAGGGGCAGCGGCGTATCGAAGTGATGCAGGCAAGGCTCTGGCGGACGATCCGACCTGTACGGCCATCTATGCCTCCAACGATGCCATGGCATATGGCTGCATTCGCGGGCTCGAGTCGCGCGGGAAGTGCGTGCCCCAGGACGTGAGCGTGGTGGGTGTTGATGACAGCCTGGGCGATATCGTGCCCGATTGTCGCCTGACTACGGTGCGCTTTGACAACAAGCGCGTCGGCATGTGGGCGGTTGACAAGATTGCCGGCGCCGAGGGCGTTGAACCCGGTGTGGAGCACATGCTGTTTCCGGGCGTGCTCGTCGAGGGCGATACGGTACGCGATGTACGCTAGGGCGCGGGTCTGTTTGGGTTTCCGCTAATTGTGTTCGATATTGTTCAGATTGGTTCAAAAACCGTTCACGGGCGAAAAGTGACCGTTCATAGCTCGAAATCACGTTTTGCGCTGTTCTTTTTTGTTTGAATGTTATTGTTTCTGTCATACACAACGCAGCGCGTATGCCCGGACGCGATGCTCTCCATTGGTTCATATGTGAAAGGAACGCAATATGGCAACCAAAGAAGAAATCTCGATGGTTGGATTCGAGATTGTCGCATATGCAGGTGACGCCCAGACCGATCTGCTTGCAGCGCTCGATGCTGCTCGTGAGGGTGATTTTGAGAAGGCCGAGCAGCTGCACAAGGATGCCAGCGATGCGCTCATCGGTGCCCACGACACGCAGACCAAGCTGCTTTCGCAGGAGGCCGGCGGTGGCGAGATGGAGATGACCTTCATCATGGCTCACGCTCAGGACACCCTCATGACCACTATGATTCTGGAGAAGCAGACCCGCTTTACCATTGATGCCTACAAGCGCATCGCCGAGCTCGAGGCCAAGCTCGCCTAACGAGTCCTCACAACCAAGTCCCCTTCCAAAAGCTCTGCCGCCACCCGCAGCAGGGCTTTTTCTGTCCTCCTCCAAGTTGCGGTGAAATAGGGATTGAATAGGGGCCGGCGGGCACAAAACAATCCCTATTCCACCGCAACTCATCCGGAGATAGTCATTGGGGACAGTCTTGGTGCGCTCTGTTCGTCTTCCCGTTCGTTTTTTGCTCGGTGGGTATACTTCCTTTCGCATTAAGCCCCGGAATGAGGAGGTATCCAAATGCCGGACAACGGATTGATTCAAAAGAAAGATGCGCACGAGATGGCTCATGGGCGTCCTGTCCAGATAACCGAGCACACGGCGGTAACCGAGCTGCAGCCTAGCCTGTCCGATGTCGTGTGCGCAAACAAAAAGCTGCAGATTGGCTTTATCGTTGCGCTCGTGGTACTGGCGCTGCTGTCGGGCTTTGTAGCTCGTCCGCATTTCGCCGATACCAAAACTTGGGACTCCACCATCGAGGTCATCGATCAAAAGAAAGGTAACGTACTGGCACTCACGACCTCGTGCGTGGCACTGTCTGCGGGCATTACCGCGCTGCCGGGTGATACAGGAACGCCGGTTGCCGAGCAGCTCGCGCAGCTTTCAGGTAACCTTGGTATCGTGCTTGCCGTGCTATACCTAGAGAAATATCTGCTCACGATTTTGTGGTCGGTTGGCTTGGGCATCCTGATCCCGTTTGCGCTGGTGCTCTTTGCGGTGTCGCTTGGCGTCCACGGGCGCTGGAGCACGAGCGCCGTCCTGCGCCGCGTGGCGACACGCGTGCTGGTGGTCGCCATGATCGGCATGGCGCTCGTGCCCGCGAGCGTATGGGTGTCGCAGAAGGTCGATGAGACGTATCGCGTAAGTATTGAGCAAGCTGAGCAAAAGGCTGCGGACGCTGCGGATGCGGCCGACACCACGGACAAGTCAGCCGAGACCAGCTCGAAATCGAACAAGAAAAAATCCGAGGCTACGGAGTCCAAAAACGTACTCGAGCAGTTGACTGACGGGGCCTCGAGCCTGGTCGCGTCGGTAACCAGTGGTGCCAAGCAGATGACCGACGAGATCGTGCAGCAGGTGACCGATCTGATCGAAGGCGTCATCGTGATGATCGTGACCTCGTGCGTGATCCCATTGCTGGTGCTCGCGGCGTTTTTGTGGCTGGGGCACACACTGCTGGGAATTGATATTTCCGGCCCGGCGAACTATTTGACGGGCCGCTTTCTGAGTGCTCCGTCCAAGCACGCCAAAAAGGTATTTTCTTCGCAAGTCGAGTTGAGTTGACTTCACTGCTACTCTTACGAGCAAA
>CABSBA010000149.1 GCA_902475825.1 uncultured Collinsella sp.
AGCGATGGATGGACACGGCGGCCTCGTGACCGGCGGCGATGGCGTCGATGGCAAAGCTCGGACCGGTGTAGACGTCGCCGCCCACAAAGATGTCGGGCTCAGCGGTCTGATAGGTCCGGGGGTCGGCAAGAGCACCCTGGCCGCGGCCGAGCTCCACCTTGGAGCCAGCCAGCAGGTCGCCCCACACAATGGACTGGCCAATCGACATGACCACGCGGTCGGCATCGACGCGGCGCAGATCGTTCTCGTCGTACTCGGGCGCAAACCGGCCCTCGTCGTCAAAGACACGCGTGCAGCGCTTGAAGGTGATACCGCACACACGACCGGCCTCGTCCAGGTGAACCTCCTTGGGGCCCCAGCCGCAGCTGATGTGAGCGCCGTCCTCAACGGCCTCGCGACGCTCCTCCTCGCTGGCGGGCATCTGGGCCTCGCTCTCCAGGCAGAACATCTCAACGTGCTCGGAACCCAGACGGCAGGCGTTGCGCGCGACGTCGATGGCCACGTTGCCGCCGCCCACCACGATGGTGCGGCCGGGCAGCGCGTCGATCTTGCCACTGTTGACCTCGCGCAAAAAGTCGACGGCCACGGTCACGTCCTCGGCATCCTCGCCCGGAATACCGGCGAGGCGGCCGCCCTGGCAGCCAATAGCCACGTAGAAGGCCTTAAAGCCCTGCTCGCGCAGCTCGTCGAGCGTCACATCGCGACCGACCTCCACGCCATAGCGGAACTCGGCACCCATCAGGCGAATGATCTCGACCTCTGCCTCGATAACGTCCTTCTCCAGCTTAAAGCTGGGAATGCCGTAGGTGAGCATGCCGCCCGGGCGCTCGTTCTTCTCGAACACGACGGGCTTGTAGCCCTTCTCGGCCAGATAGAAAGCACAGGACAGACCGGCCGGACCGGCACCGATGATGGCGATCTTCTGATCGAAGCCGCCAGCGCGTGTCGGCGTCACCACGGGCGGGACATAGCGGGTCGCGGCATCAAGATCGCGCTGGGCGATAAACTTCTTGACCTCGTCGATAGCCACGGCGGCGTCCACACGGCCGCGGGTGCAGGCATCCTCGCAGCGGCGGTTGCACACGCGGCCGCAGATAGCGGGCAGCGGGTTCTCGCGCTTGATGAGCGCCAGCGCCTCGTCATAGCGCCCCTGTGCCGCAAGCTTCAGATAGCCCTGAACGGCAACGTGCGCGGGGCAAGCCGTCTTGCAGGGCGCGGTGCCGGACTCGTGCGTCTCGATACGGTTATCGTTGCGGTAGTTGGGCGACCACTTGGTGTGGTCCCACTTGGTGGCATCGGGCAGCTCCTGGCGCGGATACTCGGGCACGTGGCCCCCGGCCTTTTTGCTGCAGAGCTTCTGGCCGAGCTTGGCGGCACCGGCAGGGCACACCTCAACGCAGCGACCGCAGGCCACGCACTTGTCCTTCTCGACCTTGGCGACATAGGCCGAGCGCGACAGGTTGGGCGTATTGAACAGCTGCGAGGTGCGCAGGGCATAGCACACGTTGACGTTGCAGTTGCAGATGGCGAAGATCTTGTTCTCGCCGTCGATGTTGGTGATCTGGTGCACAAAGCCGTTGTCCTCGGCCTGGCGCAAAATGTCGTAGACCTCCTCGCGCGTCACATAGTGGCCGCGATCGGTCTCGACCACGTAGTCGGCCATATCGCCCACGGCGATGCACCAGTCGGCGGGGTCATCGGCGCAGCCCTCGCCCATCACGCGACGGCTCGCGCGGCAGCTGCAGGTGCTGGCGGCATACTTGCCATCATATTTGTCGAGCCAATGCTCGATATGCTCGATCGGCACCGAGGTGCTCGAAGCATCGATAGCCTTCTCGACCGGAATGACGTGCATGCCGATGCCAGCGCCGCCGGGCGGCACCATCGGCGTGGCCTTGGACAGCGGTCCCTTAGACGCCTGCTCAAAGAACTTAGCATAGACCGGATGCTCCTCGAGCTGGCTCACGCGCATGTTGAGGAACTCGGCGGAACCCGGCACCAGCATGGGCAGCACCCATTGCTTGGCGCGCTCGGGATTTTCCCAGTTGTACTCGAGCAAGCCCGTGTAGCTCATGTCGTCGAGCATCTTCTCGATCTGGGCCTCGGGCATGCCGGTGAGCTTGACCATCTCGGGCAGCGTGTAGGGACGGCGCATCTTCATCTTGCAGAGTACCTCGGCCTGCTCGTCAGTCGCGGCCTCGGCAAACGACCAGTACTCGTAGCCCAGCAGCTCGTCGCGATGCAGCAGGCGGTTAGTGCAGTGCTCGCACAGTTTGACGATGGCCTCGCGCGGATGCTCCGGCAGCGGCGGCACAAACTCCGCACCGATATCGGGCTCGGTGTAGCTAATCCCCGGTCCGTTGAGAATCATAGTCGTCCCTTCTCTTGCCGCAGCCTGGCAGGCACGCAGCGCCCCTCTTTTTACGGGCTCGACATGCCCCCACGCCGTTCACCCGTTATTGTTGACATTGTGTCAAAAACAGTATTGACGAACCGTCAACAATATTCAAGACTGTTAGGTGAACGGTCGGGCTCAAACGGATGAAAGGCGGCAAGTGCATGAGCGATAATGCAGCGAACACTTCTGTGGCCGACGCCGTCCCCGCGCCCGACAGCGCGGCCAAGCGTCTGACGGGCGACGAGCGTCGTCGCGAGATTCTCGCCGCCGTTCGCGCCGTGAGTTCCGAGCTGGGCGTGTCGCATCTTTCGGTATCGGCCGTGACCAAGCGAGCCGGCTGTACGCGCTCATTGTTCTACCACTACTTTGCCGATATGGACGCCGCCGTCACCGCCGTCATGGACGAGGCAATCGACGGTTTTATCTCCGAGCTCGAGCAGTGGAATGCCAGCCGCACGGTTGGCGACATCGAAGGCGCACTCGACACCGTCGCCCCGCTCTTCAAGCGTCTGGTCGTGAGCGGCCACGAGCTGCCAAGCACGCTCACCTCGAGCAGCGGCGCACTCTACGGCGGCTTTCTGCACAACGTGGTCCAGCGCGTGGCTCAGTATATCTGCGACACCACCGTGGTGGATTTTGTCACCCATCATGAGCTACGCATCGACCATGTCTACGAGACGTTCTACACCCTCATCATGGGGTTGTTGATGTATATCCGCACGCACCCCGATGTGCCCGACGAGACAGTCAAGGAAATCATCGCCTCGACACTCCACATCGAGGGCTATACCGCCAAGTATCCGGAGCGCAAGCCCCAGAACTGACGACATTTGGCCAAACTGCCCGCGATCAGAAGAGGGGCCGCGGGCGTGTGAAAGGAGAGCAGCATGCTGTTCGACGTTTGGGGTAGCGATACCCTTATCCACTGGGCTGGCTGGGCCATGGTCTTTATTGGCCTGATCGTGCTCAACGAGGTCGGCCGCCGCACCAAGCTGGGCGCGGCAATCATCTTTGGCGTGGCTCCGCTGGCCATGACCATCTACTGCGTCGCCATCGCCGTGGGCGTTTCGCAGGGTGCCGAGTGGGCGCTCACCAACCCCACCCACGTGTACCAGAACAGCTGGTTCCACTACGCCAAGGTGTACGCGGCGCTGGCCGGTTGCTGGGGCTTCATTGCCATTAAGTACCAGTGGGGCAAGATCGGCAAGGCGCATTGGTTCCGCGCGTGGCCGTTTGTGATCGTCGCCATCAACATCTTGATCGCCGTCGTGTCCGACTTCGAGAGCGCCTATCACTTCTTTGTCCTGGGCGAGTCCACCTGGGTCACTTCCGAGGGTGCCACACAGCTTGCCGGCTGGAACAACGTGTTCAACGGCATCGCCGGTCTCATCAACATCTTCTGCATGACCGGTTGGTGGAGCGTCTACGCCTCCGAGGACAAGACCGACATGCTGTGGCCCGACATGACCTGGGTCTACATCATCGCCTACGATATCTGGAACTTCTGCTACACCTACAACTGCCTGCCCACCCACTCCTGGTTCTGCGGCTTTGCACTGCTGCTGGCGCCCACCGTCGCCGCCTTTATCTGGAACAAGGGCGGCTGGATCCAGAACCGCGCCTTTACGCTGGCCATTTGGTGTATGTTTGCCCAGGTGTTCCCCTACTTCCAGGAGGAGTCCATCTTTGTGACCCACTCCACGCTCGACCCCGGCGCCGCTACCGCGGTCTCGGTCACCGCGCTGATCGCCAACGTCGCCGCAATCATCTACATCGCCTACCGTGCCAAGAAGCTCGGCCGCAATCCCTACAAGCAGGATGTCTTTGAGGGCACCAGCGATTGGGAGAAGGCTACCGCTCGCCGCGCCAAGGTGGATTACGCTCACGCCGAGTAACGCGCCTGGCGCAAACATCGCTTGAGTACGAAGCCGCGTAGCCGGCTCCGCGCAACTCAACGCATTGCAGAGCCCCCGGAATGTGATTCGTCCGCGTTCCGGGGGCTTTTTGCTGCCGCGAGGATGCGGCTAAACGATGCACTCGGGTTAAATCGGATCTTATATTTCGCATGCGCTTTATATAGAGT
>CABSBA010000150.1 GCA_902475825.1 uncultured Collinsella sp.
CGCGCCTTTGCCGACGAGATGGGCGATGACGTCGCTTCCGGTAAGAAGTCGGTAACCGATCGTATCAAGAGCGCCCTCGACGATATCCTCGATTAAGGAGCCCGCGTGCTCGCACCTCATATCTCTGTCGTCAACCTCGGCTGCCGTGTCAACCGGGTTGAGTCCGACCGTATCACTGCCGATCTAATGCGCCTGGGCTTTGCGATGGTGGAGCCTCAGGATGCTGAGCTGATCGTCATTAACACCTGTGCCGTTACGGGCGAGGCCGAGGCCAAGACCCGTAAGGCTGTTCGCCATGCGCTGGCCTATCCAAACGAGCCCTATGTGGTCGTGACCGGATGCGTGGTCAATCTGCATCCCGAGGAGCTGCTGGAGCTTTCGGACCGCGTGATCGCCGAGCCGTCCAAGATCGATGTCGCCGAACGCGTCTGTGAGGTGCTGGGCGTTGAGTCCGATGACGTTCCCGCCTGCAGCGACGGCGAGGTTGTCGACGCGCTCGGTCGCTCGCGTCTGGGCGTGAAGATCCAGGACGGCTGCAACCATCGTTGCACCTATTGCATTGTGTGGAAGGCCCGCGGCCCCGAGCGCTCCGTGCCGGTTGAGTCCGTGCTCGAGCAAGTTCGCGAGGCACAGGAGGCCGGCGTGCCCGAGGTGGTGCTGACGGGTGTGAACCTGGGCGCCTACGATGGCAAGAGCGCGACTGATGAACACGTCGAGATCGATGAGCTGCTCGAGGCGATCATGGAGCGCACGTCCATTCCGCACGTGCGCATTTCCTCGGTCGAGCCCATGGATATCTCCGAGTCCCTGCTTAAGGTCATGGCGCGCTATCCGCAGCGCATCGCCCCATTTTTGCACCTGCCCGTGCAGTCCGGCTGCACCAGGACACTGCATCGCATGGGCCGTCCCTATAGCGCCGAGGCCTTCGAGGAGACGGTGCGCATGATTCGCACCAACTTGCCTCAGGCGTCCCTTTCGTGCGATGTCATCGTCGGTTTTCCCGGTGAGACGGACGAGGAGTTTGAGGAGTCGCTGGCTCTGTGCCGCCGCGTGGAATTCTCGCGCATGCACGTGTTCCGCTACAGCAAGCGTCCCGGTACCCTTGCTGCCGATATGCCCGACCAGGTGCCGCCCGAGGTTATGGCCGAGCGTAGCCGCCGCATGAGGGCCGCGGCGCAGGAACTCGCCATTGCCGACGCTCGCCGACGCGTGGGCACCGTCGAGCGCGCCGTACTCGAGTATGGCGACAACCTGACGCTCGCTTCGTTCCATCATGCCCGTCTTGACGATACCCGTGGACTCACAGCCCCGTGCCTGCTCGATGTTGCTATCATCGGAGTCGATGATTCCGGCTTGGTCCATGCACGCAGGGAGGTTCATGGAAGCCTCGAAGATTAGACTTACCGTACCCGAGGGTATTGATCCCTCGCGCGTTTTGGGCGCCGGTGACGGCGTCCTTCGTGCGCTCGAGAGTTTGGTTCGTGCCCACGTGGTCGCCCGTGGTGACAGCATCGCCGTAAGCGGTGACCCGGACGAGGTCGAGCTCGTGGCGCGCTTTTTCGAGCATGCTTTTCGCGAGGCGGCCGCCGGACGCACACTGTCTGGCGACGATGTCTCTCGCTGCCTGGCCGTCTTGCGCGACGGTGAGCACGAGGCTACATCGCTTCGTGATGATGTTCTGCTTTCGTATCGCGGCCGTGTCATTCGCCCCAAGACGCTCGGTCAAAAGCGCTATGTGGATGCCATCCGCTCGCATACCATCACGTTTGGCCTGGGTCCTGCCGGTACTGGTAAGACCTATCTGGCCATGGCGCTCGCCGTTGCCGCGCTCAAGCGTCATGAGGTGGGTCGTCTGATCTTGACGCGTCCGGTTGTCGAGGCGGGGGAGAACCTGGGCTTTTTGCCCGGTACCCTCGAGGAAAAGATCGACCCCTACATGCGTCCGCTCTACGACGCCCTTTTTGACATGATGGATCGCGAGCGCACCGATGAGCTCATGGAGCGCGGCGTGATCGAGATCGCCCCGCTTGCCTACATGCGCGGCCGCACGCTCAACGACGCGTTCGTGATCCTCGACGAGGCTCAGAACACCACCCCCGAGCAGATGAAGATGTTCCTGACGCGCCTGGGCTTTAACTCCAAGTTTGTGATTACCGGCGACCTCAGCCAGCGCGACCTGGTGGGTCGTCGCGGCGGTCTTGCCGATGTCGAAAAGATTTTGGGTCGCGTTGACGATGTGACGTTTTCTCACCTGGAGCGCGCCGATGTGGTGCGCCATGCCTTGGTGGGGCGTATCGTCGAGGCATACGATGCTTATGATGATGTGCGCGAGAAACGCGTGCACGACCGAAAGGAGTCCCGTTGAGTGTATTGATCAGCAACGATGCCGAGCTCGATACGCTGCTCGACGCGCAGGAGGTAGAGCACATCTGCGAGGTCGTGCTTGCCGCCGAGGGCGTTGAGCGTGAAGTTGAGATTTCCCTTTCGTATGTCGATGAGGACGAAATGCACGAGCTCAACCACGAGTGGCGCGGTATCGACCGTACCACCGATGTCCTCTCGTTTGAATGCGACTCGGCCTTTGATGAGGGTATTCCCGCCGACGAGACGCTCGAGCTCGGCGATATCATCCTGGCCCCGCAGGTCATTGCCCGTCAGGCCCCCGGCTTTGGCAATAGCCCTGCCGACGAGTGCCGCCTGATGCTCGTGCATGGCATGCTGCACCTGCTGGGGTATGACCACATTGAGGACGACGAGGCCGAGGTCATGGAGGCCCGCGAGGACGCCATCCTGCGCGATCTGGCGCTCGAGCGCGGCGAGGACCCCAAGCTGGTCCACGTCGGCCCCATCACCAACCACGCCCACGACTAGGAGCCGTCTATGATTCCCGGATCGAACAAGGACCATCCGTCCTTCTTAAAGTCGTTCTCCTACGCCATGGAGGGCTTCGTCACCGCCGTCAAGACCGAGCGCAACATTAAGGTCATGCTCGTGGCGGGCGTGTGCACCGTCATTGCCGGCTGCATCGTGGGGCTCGACATTGCCGAGTGGGCCACGGTTATCATCTGCTGTGGCCTGGTGATTCACGGCGAGCTGTGCAACACCGCCATGGAGGCGATCGTCGACCTGGCGACCCAGGAGCTCCATCCGCTGGCAAAGCGCGCGAAGGATATTGCCGCTGCCTCTGTATACGTTCTTTCCATTACCGCCGCGATCGTGGGCTTGCTTGTCTTTGCCCACGCGCTTGACTTTATTTAGAAAGGGATTTTCATGTCCGACAATATGCAGCCTATCGATGAAACTCTGGACGACGAGTCCCTGGATGCGGTGGATGCCGAAGCGACAGAGGCATACGATGAGGTCGAGGAGTTTGACCCGTTTGAGGGCATGAGCGACGAGGAGCTCGACGCCCTGTGCGACGAGGACGACAGCCTCGCGGGCTTTGGAGACGTTGAGCCCGGTTTCCGCAGCGGCTTCGTGGCCCTGGTCGGCCGCCCCAACGCCGGTAAGTCCACGCTGCTCAACGCCTGCTATGGCAAAAAGGTCGCCATCACCTCGCCGGTGGCCCAGACGACCCGCCGTCGCATGCGCGCCGTCGTCAACCGTCCCGGCTACCAGCTGGTTTTTGTCGATACCCCGGGTATTCACAAACCCAAGGACGGTCTGGGGTCCGAGCTCAACAAGAGCGCGCTGTTCGAGCTGAACGATGTCGACGTCGTCGCGTTTTTAATTGACGCCACCAAGCCGATCGGCAGGGGAGACGCTTGGGTTGCCGAGCGCGTCAAGAATGCTCGTTCCAAGAAGGTCCTGGTGCTCACCAAGGCCGATGAGGCCGACCCCGCACAGGTCATGGAGCAGCTTAAGGCCGCCCACGAGCTCATGGAGTATGACGACGAGATCGTGACGTCGTCGGTCAAGAACTTCAACGTCGATGCGTTTATCGAGACCGTCGCTCACTTTTTGCCCGAGGGTCCGCGTTGGTTCCCCGAAGACATGGGTACCGATGCTTCCGACGAGACCCTCGTTGCCGAGTTTGTGCGCGAGAAGGTCTTGCGCCGCACTCGTGATGAGATTCCGCACTCCGTTGGCGTGATCTGCGATGCGCTCGAGCAGACTAAGAAGGTGCTGCGCGTGCACGCCACCATTTACGTTGAGCGCGAGGGCCAAAAGGGCATCATCATCGGCAAGGGCGGCGAGATGATCAAGCATATCGGTATCGACGCCCGTCGCGATCTTGAGCGCATCTTTGGCACGCAGGTTTTTTTGGAGCTGGACGTGAAGGTCAAGGCCGGCTGGCGTGACGACGAGGCCCAAATTCGTCGTTTTGGCTACAACGCCGAGGACTAAGGACGCGCGGCGCGCATGGCAGGCTCCCGGACATATCGCACGAAGGTACTCGTCCTCGATAAGACGAAGCTCAAAGAGACGGACCTGATCTTGACGATGCTTGACGAGCGGGGTCGGCAGGTT
>CABSBA010000151.1 GCA_902475825.1 uncultured Collinsella sp.
CCACCACAAAGGTGCCTGTCCCCATTGTGGTGGTTCTGAAGAATGTCTTATGCCTTTTCTCAATAGAAAAGCGGCAACGTCCATCACGGGCGTTGCCGCTTTTGTTGTCTACCGGTTTTGTCTAAGTCTGTAACAACTGGAACGATAAAAGTGGGCTAGGTGTTACAGATTGAGATACTTCCGAACCGCGTCGTCTCTTTGTCTCAATCTGTAACATCTGGGACCGATTTTGCCGAGTTACTGTTACAGATTGAGATTTTCCCTTGAGGGGGATTCAAATGTCTCGATCTGTAACGGATAGACCGGAAAATGGGCTCTAACTGTTACAGATCGAGACGTTTTGGGACCGCGGCTGAGCCATTGCGGCAAAACCACCACAAAGGTGCCTGTCCCCATTGTGGTGGTTTAGGGCTCCCAGGGGCAGGGGGCTTCGATGTGGATGTGCTCGCCGGTAACGGGATGCGTGAAGGACACGCTGTGGGCGTGGAGCATCAGGCCGCAGGGGCGCGGCGTGCCGTACAGGTCGTCGCCAACCAGGGGATGATGCTCGCTGGCCAGGTGGACGCGAATCTGATGCTTGCGGCCGGTGAGCAGCTCGACATCGATATACGAACGCGTGGGCAGACCTCGGCGGCTCTTGAGGCGCTTGAGCACCTTTACGCGCGTCTGCGACGGCTTGCCGCTGGCGCCAACGCGCATCTTGCGGCTATCGTGGCGGTCGCGGGCGATGGGCTTGTCGATGAGCTTCTCGTTCCAGTCGATCTTGCCCTCGGCGAGCGCCAGATAGTGCTTTTCGAAGGCGTGGTCGTTCACCATCTGGTCAAAAGCGGGTTGCGTCTGCTTGTCGAGCGAGAACAGCACCACGCCGGTGGTGTTGCGGTCCAGGCGGTTGAGTGGCTGCATGTCGGTCGCGGCAAAGCCGTCGCCCATCGCCAGTAGCAGGTCGCTGGCGTAGTCGGTAAGTGTGCGTTCACCGGTGCCGTCGCCGTGGACGATCATGCCGGCGGGCTTGTCGATGGCCATGAGCCAGGCGTCGCAGTAGAGGACTTGAGGTTCTTCGTTCACGTGTAAGCCTTTCGGTTAGCTAATTCCCACAAACATGCAGCCTGAGGTCGCCCCGCGTAGGCGGGCAGCGGGCTTGCGACCTGCCTGTGCTGCCTCGACGGCGCGACGGACACGAGCGACGGCACGGCCAATTTCATCGGGCTCGAGCAGGGTTCCGTCCACCATGAGACGACGGACGCCGGTATCGAGCAGCTGCGGAACTTGCGGTGTGAGGTCGATGGGGTAGGCGTCGTACAGGCGCGAGCGGCCGTGGACGTCGGTACGCACCGGCATGACCTTGCCGTCGATATTTTTGAGCGACAGCTTGCGGGCGCGCAGACGGCAGTTGGCGCAATCGTGGATGCAGCCATTGGCCACCTGCAGGATGCAGTGCTCGCTTGTCATAACGCGTGGGCGGCCGAAAACGGTGATGCCCAGCGCTGCGGGCGCGGAGGTGCCAAGCGAGATAATCTCGTCGAGCGTGATCTCGGGCGAGAGCCAAAAAGCGCCGGCTCCGCGCTCGGCGAGTGCCTCCATGCAGGGCGTGTTGTGCACGGGCAGGCAAGAGCGAATCTCGGCCGTGGCGCCAACCTGGGCGGTCAGGGCAAGCTCGGAGATGTTGCCAATAGCGACCGTGGCGCCGGCAACAACCCACGGGTCAACGCGGACGTGGTCAACGGCACGGCAGACCTCGTCGAGTACGGGCACAATGCCCTGCTCAAATGCATCGGCAGGGGAGAGTCCGACAGTCTCGAGTGCATCGGTGGTCATATAGATGCGCGCGGCGCCCTCGGCACGAGCGGCCTCGGCGGCTTCGAGCGTGGTGACGGTGGCGCAGATCTGCGGCTCATCGCGGTAGTGCTCGGGCATAGCGCGCGTACATTTGTCGAGCACCGGCAACTCGAGCGTCTTCGCGCGTTCCTCGTACGGCGCCAGAATGGCCTCCTCCAATGCTTTACAGGCGGCGGCGCGCACCTTGTGCACGGCGGAGAAGCCCATGCCACAGCCCTCATCGAGCGCCACATCAAAGCTCGCAGCCTCAAAGGGCGAGGAGCCCATACGCCCGACGTGCTCCACAAGATCGGACGCCTCGACGGCGCGAGTTTTGGCGGCCTCGACGGTAAAGCCGGTAGCGCTGGCGGTGAGCGTGGGGTCGTCGCAGCAGGTGAGCGTAACGGTAAACGGCTCGCCCAGACGCGCCACAACGGACACGTCTACGGCGCGGCGGCGCAGCACGTCGCGCTTGAGCGCAGCCCCGGCGGCGTCGATGGCGCGCTGGCTGCGAATCACGCGCACGCGGCAACCCTCGGGCATGCTGCGGGGCACGCGGCACTCGATGACGTCGCCGGCGGCGGCATCATCGGCGGCGATGGTGGTCAGGAACTGGTCAAACTCGTCGTCATGACGAAGCTCCAGCAGGTCGCCCTTGCCCACGGGCTCAAACAGCTCAATGCGGGCGATGGCGGCGCGGCGACGGCGGTCGTCGGGCTTGAGGCCGCGCACATCGCGGTTGGCCAGGCGGCTGCCGAGCACCGTGCCCACGATCTGGCCGCGGTTGTTGGAGCGCTCGTAGCTCATCATCTCGTCACCCGAGGTACCGTCTTGATAGGCGTGCGTAAAGTCGCGGTTAAAGCAGCGCTTGAGCTGGCGCTGGCGGGCGGCTTCCTCGTCCTTAGAGGTTGAAACATGGGCCAGCATGTCATCAATCTGATGACGATACACATCAACGATGGAGTACACGTAATCGGGGGCCTTCATGCGGCCCTCGAGTTTGAGCGACGCAGCGCCGGCGTCATACAGACGACGAACGAGCTGCGATGTGTTGGTGTCGCGCGGGCACAGCGCGCGCTCGCGACCGGCGGGGGAGAGCGAGCGGCCGTTCTCGTCAATCAGCTCGTAAGGCAGGCGACAGGGTTGAGCGCACATGCCGCGGTTGGCCGAGCGGCCCGCCATGGCAAAGCTCGACAGCAGGCACAGGCCCGAGTAGCAAAAGCAGATGGCGCCGTGGCTAAAGACCTCCAGGTCAACGTCGGGCGCGGCATTGTGAATGGCGGCGATTTCGTCGATGGAGAGCTCGCGCGAGAGGGTCACGCGGTCGGCGCCCTGCTCGCGGCACCAGATGGTTCCGCGGTCGTCATGGATGTTCGTCTGGGTCGAGATGTGTGTCTCGATGCCGGGCATGGTGCGCTTGACCTCAAAGAACAGGCCCCAGTCCTGGATAATGAAGGCATCGGCGCCCAGCGTGGAGCAGCGGTGGATGAGCTGCAGCGCATCGCCCATCTCGGACTGCTTGATGACAATGTTGACCGTGACGTAGACGCGCGAGCCGGCCAGGTGCGCGGCGCGGCAGGCCTGCTCAAAGGCCTCGTCGGTAAAGTTCGTTGCCTTGCGGCGGGCGTTGAAGCTGCCCATGCCGCAGTAGATGGCGTCTGCCCCGGCGGCGAGTGCGGCGGCAAAGGGCTCGGGCCCTCCGGCGGGGGCCAAGAGCTCGGGTCTGCGGTTGGTGGTTCGACTGGCGGTTGCGGTCATATCCTGCCTTTCAAAATGCTCAGATACTCAAAAGTATAGTGGCGCCGTCGCGATGGGCGATACCCGCGGCCTAAGCAGGACAAAGTCTTCAGCAGCCTCTCGGGCAAAAATGATCCGTTTTCCTCCGTCCCCAGGGGATCAGTGGGTTAGCCCTCCCTGCGGACCTTTTGCAGATAGCGGTAGACGCTGGGCTCAGAGATGCCAAGCGCGGCGGCGGCACAGGCAACGGCACCCTTGAGCATAAACACGCCGTTGCCGTTAAGGTGGCGAATAACGTCCACGCGGTCGGCCTGGCCGAGCGAGGCGACATCCTGTCCGCGGCTTTCGAGCAGCTCGGAAATGCTGCGGTCGATGAGCTCCTGTGTGGACTCCGAAAGGCTTTCGACCTCGATGGGGGAGGGCTCCGTGAGGACCGGCGCGGCGTCGAAGCAGGCCATAAGCTGCTGGGCCATGGCGTTGATGTTGCGCACGGCCGAAAGATCGGTGTTGACGCAGAGCATGCCGACGATTTCGCCATCCTCGCGAATGAAGTACGTTGCGGATTCCAGCGTCTTGCCGCCGGCGCCGCGGCCTTCGTAGCCCGTAATGAACGGCAGGTCACGATACTTGGGGTCGTGCATGATCTTGAGTGCCAGATCGGTAGCGGGTCCGCCAATCTTGCGGCCGCTCACGATGCCGTTGCGAATATCGACGATGGCGTGGTCGGGATTCGAGAAATCATGCAGGACGATTTCGCTGTTTTTGCCGAGTATCTGCTCCAGGAAATCGACCATCGGCAAAAAGCGGCGTACGGTCTCGTTCACGGGCAACTCCTTTGGGTGAAATCGGAAATGTTCATAACAATTTTTTATCATGG
>CABSBA010000152.1 GCA_902475825.1 uncultured Collinsella sp.
TCGGTCAAATCCTACCGGTTCCATAGGAGTAAACTTGCCCCACTGCAAATCCTCGAAAGGACCGTCATGAAAGAACTCTCCAATCGCACGGCAACATTCACCGATTCAGTCATCCGCCGCATGACACGCATCTCCAATAAGTACGACGCCGTCAACCTCTCGCAGGGCTTCCCCGACTTCGATCCCCCGGCGCAGCTGCTCAACAGCCTGAGCGCCATCGCCAGCGACCCCAAGCCGCTCTATCACCAGTACTCCATCACCTGGGGCTCCCAGGCCATGCGCGAGGCGCTCGCCGCCAAACAGGAGCACTTTATGGGCATGCCGATCAACCCCAACGAGAACATCGTGGTCACCTGCGGCTCCACCGAGGCCATGATGGCCGCCATGATGACGGTCACGAACCCCGGCGACAAGGTCGTCATCTTCTCGCCGTTCTACGAGAACTACGGCGCCGACACGATCCTTTCGGGTGCCGAGCCTATCTACGTGCCGCTCAACCCGCCCACATTCGACTTTGACCGCGCGACACTCGAGGCGGCCTTCCGCGACAACGACCCCAAGGCCATCGTCCTGTGCAACCCTTCCAACCCTTGCGGCAAGGTCTTTACGCGCGAGGAGCTCACCTTTATCGCCGACCTCTGCAAAAAGTACGACGCCTACTGCATCACCGACGAGGTGTACGAGCACATCGTCTACGCGCCCCACGAGCACGTCTATATGGCCACGCTGCCCGGCATGTTCGAGCGAACCATCAGCTGCAGCTCGCTGTCCAAAACGTACTCCATCACCGGCTGGCGTCTGGGCTACACCATTGCCCCGGCCCAGATCACCGAGCGCATCAAGAAGGTCCACGACTTCCTCACCGTGGGTGCCGCCGCTCCCCTGCAGGAAGCTGTCGTCACCGCCCTCAACTTCGACGACAGGTATTACCAGGAGGTCCTCGACCTCTACACCGCCAAACGCGACCTGTTCTGCCAGGGGCTCGATAGCATCGGTCTTGAGCACAACGTGCCGCAGGGCGCCTACTACGTGATGATGGATATCTCGGAGTTTGGCTACGACGGCGACCTCGAGTTCTGCGAGGACCTGGCCTCAAAGGTGGGCGTGGGCGCTGTGCCCGGCTCAAGTTTCTTCCGTGAGCCCGTCAACCATCTGATTCGTTTCCACTTTGCCAAGCGAGACGAGACGCTTAACTCGGCGCTGGAGAACCTCAAGTCGCTACGTGATAAAATCAAGCCGCGCGGGTAAGGACGGCCCGGCAGCTAAAGTAACCAAAGAAGCCTCGCACCGCCCGCCGCGTTGCGAGGCTTCTTTTTATAGCGCTTTCTTAAATGGTTTAGAGCTCTATACTTTAGTCACGGAGCAACTCGTCCCAGAGAGAGGAATACTATGGCAGAACAGCAGCTTATCGGAGCGCTCGAGGCCGGCGGCACCAAGATGGTCTGCGCCACGGGCTATGCAGACGGTACGGTCCTGGAGCGTGAGCAGATCGCGACCACGACCCCGCAGGAGACCGTTGAGGCCGTCAATGCATGGTTTGCCGACAAGGGCATCGCCGCGCTGGGCATCGGCGCCTTTGGGCCCACCGCGGTCAACCCCGCCTCGCCCCAATACGGCAAGATCCTGGAGACGCCCAAAACGGCATGGCGCTACTTCGACCTGCTGGGCACCATCCAAAACGAGCTCAATATTCCCTGTGGCTACGACACCGATGTCAACGTCGCCTGCCTGGGCGAGGTCACCTTTGGTTGCGCCCAGGGCCTCACGGACGTGGTCTACCTGACCATCGGCACCGGCGTGGGCGCCGGCGTTCTCTCGGGCGGTAAGCTCGTGCATGGCATGATGCATCCCGAGGCCGGCCACATCCTGGTCACGCGCGACCCGCGCGACACCATCGGCGAGCATAGCGCTTGCCCCTTCCACGACAACTGCCTCGAGGGCCTCATCGCCGGCCCCGGCGTTAAAAAGCGCTGGGATGGCAAGAGCGCCGGAGACATGGCCGATGACCCGGAGGCCATGGACCTGCTCGCAGGCTATCTGGCACAGGCGCTCATGACCTACACGCTGTGCTACGCGCCGCAAAAGATCATCATCGGCGGCGGCGTGGCCGACCACACCCCCATCGTGCCGCTCGCACGCAAAAAGTGCGCCGAGATGCTCAACGGCTATATCGTCACGCCCGAGGTCAACGACATCGATACCTACATTGTCAACAACAGCCTCGAGGGCAAGCAGGGCATCATGGGCTGCCTCGCCCTGGGCGCCCAGGCGCTCCAGTAAAGGACACATCAACGGGGCGCGGCGTAGCCAAACTCGTAAAACGCCCGGACAACGCCGTCACGCCCCGCAGGAGCCCTCAAACGCATAAGGCCGCCTAGGACCAAGCAAACGTCCTAGGCGGCCTTTTTGGTACATATCAGCGACCGTAAGAGATATCGGAGCACGACGCCTGTCGTCGCCCCGCAGCAGTCGATCATCACATCGGTAATCATGCCGGCGCGACCGGGCACAAAAAGCTGAATCGTCTCGTCGATAGAGGGAACGAGCAGCAAGAACACCGCCGTGGGCAGCAACACATCAAACGTGCGTCGGCCTTCGAGGTCAAAGGCGTGCGTCGCCAAGATGCCAAGCACCATGTACTCGGTAAAATGAGCGCATTTGCGCACGACGAAGTTGGTCACCCACTCGTATGGAAGCCCCAGGGCCTGCAAAAAGCCGCGAATGGATTCCATGATCGACAAGCTCAACGAACCAGACCCCGTACCGGGAACCAGCGAATTGCCCCAAATGACGAGCACCATGGCGCAGGCGGCAAGTGCCCATTTTCGATTGACCTTAACCATGCGGCAATTATGCCTCCGCGCGCAGCGGCGTAAAGCTGGCGGTACCGCCCTCGATAACGCTCAGATAGGCACGGCCCGTGCGCTTGACGGCCGCAGACTGCAGACGGTTGATCTCTTCCTCGAGAATCTGATTGACGCGCTCGTGGCGGCGGTTTTCCATAACGCCGGCAGCGATAGCCTCGGCGCGCTCGATACCCTCGCGTGAGATACGCGCGGTATCCTCGGGAAGCACGGAGCTGTGGCGGCCGACATAGACGGGAGCAACCGAGACAGGTGAGGCTGCAGGCGTGGGCACCGCCACGGGGGCGGGCTCGGCAGCCTCGGCCATGATCGCCATGGCGGCGGCCCACATGTCCTCGTGGCCCGAATAATCGGCCATGGGGATATCTTCCTCGAGAGAGGCATCGGGGAGACTATCGGTATCCACGCGATCTTGGGTATCGATAGAAGCAGTGATGGCGGCAGGCTCGTCCAGATCGGAGAGATCCACACCCTTGGCATCGGAAATGATGGGCATGCTGGCGAGCTTGGCGTTGTACGGCGCCGCCTCCGCGGCCTGCATTTGGGCCGAAGCGCCCCAAAGCGAGCTTTCGGCAGCACGGCGAGCGGCAATGGTCTCCTCGTCGACAGCCAGGGGCTCATCGGCAAAGGGGTCGGCGACAGGAGCCGCCTGAGCTGCGCTCTGTTGGCCGGCCGAAGCAGCCGACGCGGCAGAGGCGTACGCAGCCGACGACGCGCCGTTATAGGCGGCATTGTTGGCTGCGTTGGCTACAAGCGCCACGAAGGCTGCGGTGCTGCCCGCAGGGGCTGCATGAGAGCCCGAGACGGCGCGTGCGGCAGCGGCAATGTCATCGCGATTGTAAGAACCGGTCTTTCCACCGTTGGTGAGCTCGTCGATTGCGACCTGGTAGACATCGCGCGAACGCACGGGATCGCAGCTGACCGGGGAATCGTCATCGAGCATACTGTCGATCATAGACCAGGCCTCGGCCTCATCCATGGCGTTAGCCGCGCGCGCGATGGTGGGAACGCCATCGTCGGCGTGGCGGCGCTGGAACGCACCGGTCAGGCCGGAGAGAAATGCGGAAGAAGGCTGTGCGGCATTGGCCTGATCGGCCGGGGCCGCAGGCTGAGGCGCCGCCCCCTGCTGCTGCGCGGGAATCGAGGCGGTCTTGAACTCGTTATGGGTACGGCCAAACTGAGCGGCGCCGCCCACGGCATCGGGCTCAAACAGGCGGCCATCACGCTCAGCGCGATACTCGGAGATGCCCAGCGAGGCTGCGTAGATGCCCACGCCCGCCACCGCACCAACGGCGAAGGGAACCGCGCCCGCGACAACCGTCTCGTTGACCGACGAGAACGGCAACGTCGCAGCATACATCACCACGGGGGCGGCAAGGCCGATCCCGCAGGAAAGTCCGGCAAGGACTGCTCGTTGTGTTGCATCAGAAGAAGCCATGAGCTCTCCCCATCTTCCAGCACCCAAATCGCATCATTTAGTTGGCTGCGCGAGAGAAGATGAAGCGGGACATGCGTCCCAAAGCAACGGTATATGGTTCGTTTCATCTGCG